>JBOFGC010000097.1:0-4168 GCA_051648945.1 Bacilli bacterium | reverse complement strand
CCAATTGAGCTACGGGCGCATTCTCTAAAGTAAAATGGTGCCTAGGGCCGGGGTCGAACCGGCACGATAGTCACCTATCGCAGGATTTTAAGTCCTGTGCGTCTGCCAATTCCGCCACCCAGGCACTTTAGAAAAAAGTATTCTTTAATTAAATTGGAGCGGAAGACGGGGTTCGAACCCGCGACCCCAACCTTGGCAAGGTTGTATTCTACCACTGAACTACTTCCGCGTTTTTAGAATCTTACATTGTAATAACAAAAATGTGAGCCATGAAGGATTCGAACCTTCGACCCTCTGATTAAAAGTCAGATGCTCTACCAACTGAGCTAATGGCTCGTATTCACTTGCTAACTAGGTGTTTTTTACTACCCTGCGTCAGCGACTTGATTAATATAACATTATCCTAAAATATGGTCAATACTATTTCTGAGAAAAAATAAAGTTGAATAATTATAAAAATTTACGAAACTCAATTTACATTACTCCTATTCCTACCTATAATAATGCTATCACAACTAAGGAGGCCAGTAATGAAAACTTCACTTTTCAAACGAACGTTATATGTAGTCGCTATTGCACAAATGTTTGGCGGCGCAGGTCTCTCAGCTGGAATTACAGTTGGTGCTTTGATTGCAAAAGAAATGTTAGGTACTGACACGTTGTCAGGTTTGCCAATTACTCTATTTACGGTTGGCTCTGCCCTTTCCGCTGCACTAATCGGTCGACTCTCACACATGCATGGTCGACGCATTGGATTATCCCTTGGATTTTTAGTTGGTAGTATCGGTGCTCTTGGTGTTTTATTTAGTAGCACGACAGGTTCAATAGCACTTCTTTTTATTTCACTCTTCGTATATGGTGCGGGTTCATCAGCCAATTTACAAGCAAGATATGCTGGAACCGATTTAGCGGACGATAAGAACACTGGTTTTGCAATAAGTTTTACACTAATGTTTACAACCATCGGAGCAGTGCTCGGACCAAATATTACGAACCAAACTACAGATTTAGCAAAAAATCTAGGTTTATATCCACTTAGCGGACCTTTTATACTCGCTTTTCTTTCGTACACGACAGCAAGTATCGTTATTTTTTTCTTTCTAAAACCCGATCCCTTACTTATCGCAAAAGCAAAAAGTGATGAAAATGTAATGAATTTGGAGCAAACAAACATTACGATAAACAAAAAAATTATACTAGGAACAATTATTATGGTCACTACACAACTGATTATGGTCGCACTCATGACGATGACACCTGTACACATGACCCATTTTAATCATTCCGTACAAGATGTGGGACTCGTTATAAGTCTTCATATTGCAGCTATGTATTTACCATCCCTTTTTACAGGAAAATTACTCGATCGATTCGGTGTTTTTGCTATGTTGAACGTGTCGACAATAACCCTTGCTATTTCTGGCGTTCTGGCATTTACGATAACCCATCATAGCTTAATGTTGTACGCAGCAACACTTATTTTGCTTGGGATTGGTTGGAATATTGGACTCATTGTCGGTACGTATTTACTTAACCAAGGAACTACTGTACAAAATCGCGCCAAAATCCAAGGAAACACAGATGTATTTATTGCTTTGTTCGGCGCAACAGGTGGTGCCCTCAGCGGAGTAATCTATACGACTTGGAACTGGCAAACACTAGCCATCATCTCTTCAACGCTCGCAATTGGTGTTTTATTGTTATTTCTAATTCTTTTCAAAAAAAAGAAGAGCGAGTAATTTCGCTTCTTCTTTTACATAAGTACACCTTCTAATAATTCGAAAATTTGTTCTGGATACTCGACGATGTATGTTGCACCAGCCATTTCCAACGCGTCCTCAGTATGCACGCCCCATGTAACACCAATTGTTTCGGTTTGAGCTTCGATTCCCATTTCAATATCAAACGTTGAATCACCAACAACTACAATACGCCCATCAGCATAGTCAAGTAAATCAAGTGCAACAAATACTGATTCTGGATTTGGCTTATACTCCGACACACAATCAGAACCGACAATGACATCAATCCATTCCGTAATAGCTAATGCCTCACAATTCCGAGTAGCGACATCACTCTTTTTACTTGTTACGATAGCAATTTTCCAGCCTTTTGCTTTTAATTTCTTTAAAACTTCAGGTATTCCTCTGAACACTTTCATCGTGTCCATCTCTAGCTCTTTATATAGACTACGAAACGTTACAAATAACTGCTCAAGTTCTTCTTTTTCATACGAAATGTTTCCTAGTAAAATAGGAAACAACTTTTCAATTGGAATCCCCATATGTGCACGGACATCGTCTGGATTAGGTTCAAGATAGCCATGAGAAGCAAATGCTTGGCATGTAGCACGTTCCGCACATAGCGCACTGTCAACGAGTGTACCGTCAAAATCAAATAATATGTACATAATATTCTCCCTTTTTGCTTCATTATATATGTTTCTAGTTTTGAACACAACGTATCGCCTTAACTAGATTATAGTCAATGCACACTTATCTTTACTACGCTTAGGAATCCCTGAAAAGGACACTATAGTTACTAAATGCTATACTTACAATAAGGAGTGATGATAATGTTATCGTTTATTAAATATAATCCAACAAAACTATATTTTGGAGTTGGTCAAATCGAAAATTTAAATACACTAGTACCGACGAATGCGAAGATTTTACTTGTTTATGGCAGTGGAAGCGTTAAAACAAACGGCGTTTATGAGGAAGTTATTAACCAACTAAACATAATCAACGCTACCCTATTTGAACTGGCAGACGTCGAACCAAATCCTCGCTTGACTACTGTTGAAAAAGGAATTGAAATTTGCAAAAACGAAGGCATTGATTTTATTCTTGCAGTAGGTGGCGGCAGTGTGATAGATGCAAGCAAGGCGATTGCTGTTGGTTCTACATATGAAGGAAACGTATGGGACATCATTACGAAAAAAACAACCGCAACGAGTGCCCTCCCATTCGGAACTGTGCTTACTTTAGCAGCAACAGGTTCAGAAATGAATAGTGGTTCTGTTATTACAAACTGGGACACAAGAGAGAAAATCGGTTGGGGTTCACCCTTTTCTTTTCCACAATTTTCTATCGTTGATCCTAGTTATACGTGTTCTGTTCCTAAAAATCAAACAATCTACGGTATCGTCGACACAATGAGCCATGCTCTTGAACAATATTTCAATATTGGGGAACATACACCGCTTACCGATCAAATGACAGAGGGTTTGTTGCGTACGGTCATTGAAACCGCACCACACCTTTTATCGGACCTTAAAAACGTGAACTATCGCGAAATAATTTCATATAGCAGTACGTTAGCACTAAATGGTACACTCACTCCTGGCGCTGGTCATGGCGACTGGGCGTGCCACGGCATTGAACATGCCGTTTCTGCTGTGTATGACATCCCTCATGGCGGTGGATTAGCAATAATTTTTCCAAATTGGATAAAGTTTATCAGTAACAAACGTCCAAAAAAAGCAAAACAACTTGCAGAACGCGTTTTTCAAATTGATACTTCAAAAATGACGGATAATGAGGCTGCTCTAGCTGCTGCAGATGCATTGCGTAGTTTTTGGACGTCAATTGGTGCACCATCTTCTCTTAGTGATTACAACATCGATGCTTCACAAATGGATATGATGGTAAATCATGCTTGTCCGATTCCTGAAATTGGCTACTATGTAAAACTCAGTCCATCAGATGTTCGAGAAATTTTGACGAGTTCCCTATAAGAAAAAAGACATGTAGAACGTAATGTTCTGCATGTCTTTTTTTATTATGGGCCTGAGTGGACTCGAACCACCGACCTCACGCTTATCAGGCGTGCGCTCTAACCACCTGAGCTACAGGCCCATTTTAGAAATATAAATACGGTCTCGACGGGGATCGAACCCGCGATCTCCTGCGTGACAGGCAGGCATGTTAACCACTACACCACGAAACCATTATGGTGGAGGATGACGGGATCGAACCGCCGACCCCCTGCTTGTAAGGCAGGTGCTCTCCCAGCTGAGCTAATCCTCCAGGTTGGTTGCGGGGACAGGACTCGAACCTGCGACCTTCGGGCTATGAGCCCGACGAGCTACCAACTGCTCCACCCCGCGATAATAAGTAATGAAAATATGTAGTACCTGCTCTATAACAGCAACCACCCAGTTTTT
>JBOFGC010000096.1:0-2355 GCA_051648945.1 Bacilli bacterium | reverse complement strand
TGCAAGAAAAATGTGAACAGTATATTGAAGTGCAAACGTCAGAGATTGAGCGATGTGTAACGGTCATTGAACAAAAACTAGGCACAAGCAAATACCAAGTGCAACCAAATGGAGTTATTCGTATTTTTGAATCAGATTTACTCGTAAGTGATGTGAATACCATTCTTTGTCAGCTAGAAATACCAGTAAACCGAATTGTCCGACAAGAGATCTCGCTTGAACAATATTTCATTTCACTTATTGGAGGTAATGACAATGAATAGATTCATAAGTGCGGAGTTTTTTAAACTAAAAACAAGCAAGACTTTTAAAATATTAAGTATAATTACAGTGCTTCTCTCTATTGTTGGATTTTCTTTACTCTATGTTTTAAGTTCGGAATCTGTTATGAAGGACATGATGGGTGGAATGAGTCAAGAAGAGAAAATTATAGTTCAAGAGCAAATTAGTAAAAATGCGAGTGAAACCCCAATTTTTGGAGGCGTGGGCTTACAAATTGCATCAAAGGATATGTTTAATCCTACAGGGAAAGAAATATTTCATAGTATGTTTGGTGCTGGCTTAATTGAAATTATTCTAACAGTTCTTATCGGTTCATTTGTAGCGAAGGAATATTCTGTTGGGACGATAAAAAATATGCTTTCCTATGGTAAACCGCGAAGTAATTACTATATTGGAAAGTGGTTAAATTTGAGCATGGCAAGTCTGTGGTTTATTGTATTACTTGTCACGCCAGGTACTTTATTGGCAACATTTCTTCTTAAAAGTGGGTGGGGTACGCGTTTTACTTTTAATGAATTCTTACACTGTGTAAGCGCCATTTTTGTTGTTTGGTGTGTCGCAATTGCAATCGTTAGTTTTCTAATGTTAATCTCAACAATTGTTAAGAATAGTGGTACTGTTATTGCGATAGGGATTGTATGCTTCGCCATTTTACCGAGCTTAGTTGCTGCTTTATACGGTAAATTCGAGTGGTTTGACTTTTTATTTGAACGTACACTTTATTATGATTGGATCATAGCAACGTATATTTATAGTACACAACAAGATTTAATATATACGATGGTAAATAGTTTATGTATCACTGTACTTTGTTTATTTATCGGAATCCAATTATTGAAAAGACAAGATTTAAAATAAGAGAGGAAAAGTGCAATGATTTGGATCATGATAGGCTGTATATGCATTGCAAGTTATGCACTACTCCGTTTTTTCCATATACGTAAAGAACTAAAATACGTACATATGCAAATGAAAAGGAATTCATCTGCATACTTGGAGTTACGTACGAATTCCTTAGATAAAGAAATAGAACATCTCGTATCGGATATAAATGAGCTTTATAAACAAAAAAATCAATTAAGAAATGAAAAAAATCAACGAGAAAACGCGTTAAAAGAAGCAATGACAAATATGGCGCACGATGTTCGTACACCACTAACAGCCATTCGAGGATATAGCAACTTATTAATTGGCAATGAGGATAATCAAGAGAAAGTACAACGATATGCAACGATAATCTCAGAACGTACGGCCGTTCTCGAACATTTAATCGAAGAAATGTTTGAACTTGCTCTTCTAGATGCAGGTGCAGAACAAGTTCATTTCACGGTAGTGAACCTAAGTTCCTCTCTCGAACAAAGCCTACTCGCATTTTTTGCAGCGTTTGAGGAGAGAAACATAGAACCTGAGATCGAAATAACACCGAACATTTCGCTCATTTCCGATGAGACAATGTTTAACCGTATCTGTTCAAATCTTCTCTCAAATTGTCTAAAATATGCACATAGCCAAGTGACGGTCTCGTTAAAAGAAGTAGATAAAATTCTTGTGCTTGTAATCCGAAATGATATGACGACAGAAGAATACATGGATACTTCCCGACTTTTCGAACGGTTTTATACAGGCAACAAAAGTCGAGCAAACAACGCAACGGGACTCGGTCTTGCAATCACTGCAAAACTTGTTGAGCACTTACAGGGTGAGATTTCAGCCAATGTTCAAGGTAATACATTTGAAATTAAAGTTGAATTGAAAACGCAAAAAAACCTTAAGAATTCTTAAGGTTTTTTTGCGTTCTTGTTTAAGACGATTCCTTTACTCTAGTATATATAGAACATAACCATGAACGCGAGGGTAGCTTTTTCACAACCCATGGATGAAAAACGGGCCGCGCGCTCTTTATTCTGGAAAGTGGTAGTGAAGTCAGGCGCCGAAGACTCCCGCGGGAAAGGTAAACTATACCCTATAGAATGGACACTACTATAGCGACCAAAAGTTGGTATTTTATACTATAATTGTCTAATGAAATAGCGGAGGAACGAATTAATATGGCAACTAAGAATCTTACAGAAC
>JBOFGC010000095.1:0-17448 GCA_051648945.1 Bacilli bacterium | reverse complement strand
AATACCTCTATTGTTATTTATAAATAGAGATAAAGAGGTTTTTATGAATATAGATCAAAGTAGCATCGAGTCGTCGAGAGAAAAGGTGCAATCGACAGAGACAAGTCCAACACGTTCAGTCCAGACTTGCTCGTATCCTAGTACAATTGCAAATAACCCAGCGCATAGTAACTATTTAGTATTTCACATCGTAGAAGCGATGACTGATGGCGATCTATCTGCAAGCACACTACAAACAAAGCGCTCGAACTTTCTAAAGAGTCCAGCGTCGACCAAGTCTATTGGCATGATTCAAATGTATATGCCAGCGATGATGGAGAATCTAGATCATACGTATTCCGATAGTCAATCTGGGATGATGGACGATCTAATCGGCACGTTTGCTAAGTCTCCGGGTGATTTATCTGACAAACTAATGAACACAGCGAAAGAAGCTGGACCCATTATAGCAGAGCATGCTGAACAAAAAGCAGCGAATCGTCCTACTGTTGTGCGTCAGTTTGGTCAAATCCAAGGACAAAGACAGTCATTACTATACGGCGGCACACAATTACGTTCACAAACATTCTTTTTCACACTGAGAGCTAGAAACTTAGTCGAATTGAAGAATATCGGTCAGATCATCTATATGTTCCGTAGGTATTCATCCGGTTCAACAACTTCAAACGTTATCAACTTCTCAAACAGAGGAGACGAAACGTATGGTACAGTTAAAGTGCCTCCGGCTTGGTTCATCGAAGAAAGAACTAAAGGACCATTGAGACCTAGATCGATCGACAAGTTCGCTATGGGACCTGCATCAATCACGAGCGTTAAAGTAAATAAAACTCCTGATCAATTGTATCAAACTATTCAGGGAACACCAGGCGATCCGGTGAGTGTAGAATTGGAAGTAACATTCAAAGAAATGGTGCCTACGTATTCTGACTTCTGGGATGATTTGCGTGGAGTTACAACATCAGCTCCTAGTGGCGAACCTGATTCGGTTGGTAAATACGCAAGAGACGCATACGGCAAAGCTAAACAGTTTGTCCAAGATATATTCTAAGAGGTTATCATGAAGAATAATTTAAATTTCTATCCTCCTATTTCATATGGCGGTGTAATGACCGCTGATATCTTTCATGATTATAACCGATTCTATAAGAATATCGAACCAAGTTATATTTTGAAAGAATATTCGATCAAAAACTCACCTCGACCTGAGATGTTGAGTTATATGTTATACGGAACAGTCGAGTATTACTGGATCCTGTTACTGATTAATAAAATATATGACCCATATTACGATTGGGTTATGTCAGATAACGCAGTTCATGAATACGCAAGACAAAAATACGAATACGTTGGCGGAGTCAATAAAGTAGCATATCACGTTAACGCGGATGGCGAAAGATTCTGGAACGTAGTTGAAGATAAAAATACACAACATTGGTACGATTCTCGTGATTTGATAAAACGATATCCTCAGTATATTGGAGCAATGATTCCTGTTACGAATATCGAGCACGAAATCGAAGAGAACGAGAAACGTCGAGTTATTAACATAGTTCGACCTAATGATATTAAACGTTTTGCGAGTGATCTACGTCGCCAAATGGAGGACGCAAATGGCAGAGGCAATTAATCAGTCATTCAATCACGAAACTAACGTTGTTATCAACCATGTTCGTTTAATGCAAGATTCGCTGGGTATAGATATTACCCAGCTATTTGACAAGTTTACAATAAGAGAGGATATAGAAAAAGGATTCATCGAGGGTGAGGTAACATTTCTAGACTCTATTCTGTCATCCAAAGATGCGTTTGTTGGTATCGAGAAAGTAGAAATCAGTTTCACTACCGCCGATGATAATTTTCAGCTATTTGATGCGTACGAGAAGATCTTTCGTGTAACAAGATACGAAACCTCGTTACAAGAACAAACCGGCACAGTTCGAGCGATTCGATTGCATTTCAGGTCTGAACCTTCTGTTAAAAATGATAGCATAAAGTTAATGCGTTCTTACAACAATGTTTCTAATAGCGCATTTGTTAATTTGTGTTGTGATTTGTTAGAAGTTGATATGCCTCGTAATATAGAAGAAACGTTACACGCTAAGAACTTCATTGCGCCTAACGTCACGCCGCTTGATATGATTGATTGGGTCAAAATGACATCGCAATCAAAAGAAACAAACGGCTCAGATTTCTATTTCTTCGAAAATAAAGACGGCATCAACTTTAAATGCATAGAGACGATGAAGATCGTCGAACCGAAACACACGTTGACCTATAAGCCACACATAGACAACTATAATTATAACATAATCAAGTTATTCGACAAACCTAAAGGGTTTGATATCCAAGACGATATCCGTCATGGCGGTATAGGATGCACAGTTTACACTCACGATCTAATAACAAAAAGATACAACAGTGTAACGTTAGACCCTAGAACTCTACCGACTATGAACTCAGTTGAAGCTAGAGGCACTGGATATGAGTCGTCGCCGACTGCATTCACTCAGTTCTGGCCTCACAACAACGCATACGCTACGATGGACGTCAACTCGTCTGTGCATAGTGCGTTATCTAGATCTGTCAACAAAACACTCATGAATTTTAAAGCAATTAACGTTGAGATAGCAGGAAACGTTGATATTAAAACAGGAGATGTTGTTGACGTGCTAATGCCTGGATTTGATGGGTCAGATAGAATCGACGAAAGTGGTAAATGGTTTGTTAAGAAATTGAGACATGGCGTTTCTAGATCTCAAATCATAACACAATTGGAGTTGATATCGGATAGTAACGTTGAACGCTTAGAAACGAATGTCGAGTCTGAGAATATAGAGGAAAAATAATGTTCATTTCTGATAAGTTTTTCTACGGAGTTGTTGAGGATCGTCATGATCCTCTAATGATTGGTAGACTGAAAGTGAGAATTTTTGCAATTCATTCTCCGTTGAAAGTATCGTCGCTGACCGAAGGTTCATCGACCGAAGATTTGCTATGGTGTCACGTTATGACTCCAGTCACATCAGCTTCCGTTAGTGGCGTAGGACACTCTCCTACGGGTATAGTTGAAGGCTCTCATGTTATGGGAGTGTTTCGTGATTATATGTCACAAGATGGTATTATCATGGGAACAATCCCAGGCATACCAACAGTCGAATGTAAACCGGACGTGGGATTCAACGACCCTAATGGTCAATATCCTCGATACATTAACGCTCCCGATACAAATACATTAGCTAGAGGCGGTGTTGTTCCTCCTTTGCCGTCGGTTGGTGGTAATATTCAACCTACACCAGAATCTAAAAAGCCTGTAACAGTAGAAGAGCAGGACTTAAACAGAGACGAAGCAATCGAAGCAGATAAAACCCCAGTGGATGATATTGAACCGTCTCCTATAGCAGGAATGACAATAGAAGAAATGCTTCGCCGAGATGAAGGCGTTAGAGTCTCTGTATATTGGGATCATCTGGGATATCCAACTATCGGTATAGGTCACTTGATTTTATTCAAGAAAACAAAAAATTCAGCAGAGATCAACAAAGCACTGAGTGAGCAAATTGGTAGAAAGGTAACAGACGGCAGAATCACGGACCAAGAAGTCAGTGTGTTGTTCGCCAAAGATGTTGCTAAAGTGAAATCGGATATTGTCAGAAATGCTAAAGTTGGTCCGGTTTACGCAACATTAGACGATTGTAGAAAGATGGCGATTGAGAACATGTCTTTCCAGATGGGAGTCGGCGGAGTTGCCAAATTCAATCAAATGCTGATAGCGTTGGCTAGAAAGGAATGGGCAGCAGCACAACGCGCAATGTTAGATTCGACATGGGCCAAACAAACTCCGGGTCGAGCTAATCGCGTGTCTAAGATTATCCTGAATGGCAACTTAGCGTCGTATGGTGTTGTTAACTCGAAAACAAGAGATCAGTCAGAAGACAATGCTATGTTCAAAGAGCCAGCTTCTCCTTACGCTGCAAAATATCCTTACAACCACGTATATGAGAGTGAATCTGGACACATCCAAGAATTCGATGATACTGCTGGCTCAGAAAGATATATGCGTCGTCACCCATCCGGCACGTTCGAAGAAATTCATCCAGACGGCACGCGTGTTATTAAGATCATCGGCGAAGATTTTGAGATTGTTAAAAGTAACAGAAATGTTAAAATCAGTGGCAATCTGAATATCATAATCGAAGGCGATAGTCAGTTGTATTGTATGGGTAATATGGATGCGACCGTAGATGGTAGCGTCACGCAGTTAGTTCGTGGTAATGTCACTGAACAGATAGACGGCAACGTCACACAAACGATTAATGGAAACTCAACACAGCATGTATTGGGCAATGTTGATCAGACGATAGACGGCAATGCTACCCAGCAGATACAAGGCACAGTAGCGCAATCGATAACAGGTGATGTCACTCAGCAGTTAAGTGCTAACTTAGGACAAACCGTAGCTGGCAACTATAGTTTACAGGTAGACGGTAACTACGATGTTACTGTATCCGGCAACATAACAAGTAACGCGTCTGGCACTAATAAAGTAACAGGCAACGGTGCATATGTTGAGTTAAATAACAACGCTACGCTATCCGGTTCAGTCGTCAATATTAACTAAGGTGATATATGGCAGATATTCAACCTGTAGGGAGTCAGCTCCCTACAATCAAAGAGTATAATTCCGTAAATGTGACGTTCAGCGCTATTTTAGACGCAACTGAATCGTTAGTGTCTCTAAATATTATTGACAGTAGACCTAATAAAGGAATTACAGTCAATCAATCTACATTCACTGGACAATACAGGGACTCGTTTCGAATAGGCAGTGGTTCTATTGTAGTTCGACTGCGAAGAAATGGCGAAATAAAGGGATTCGATTCATGGGACAGTCTTCCACCTGCACCAGAAGCCGACATTATAGAGTGGAATGCTCCTCAAGTTCTAAGTACAGATTACTGGTATGATGTTGAGCTGAAATACTTATACACTCCGGTAACTCCAGACCCACCAGTTGGTCCAACTCCTCCATCGGAAGAGAAAACTTTAGTCAAGCGATATACGCAAACCGTAGTCGGTGACTGGAGTGTGTGGGCACAACAACTAAGAGACTACGTTAAAGCGTCAGGACCTTATCCAAAATAAAGGGAGCGAAAGCTCCCTCACATCACACTCGACGATAATATTTCATGACCTCGTCTCATCTCATCGACTGAATTATTGATATATCCGTCGATGATTGTTCCTATGCCCAGATTTCCGGCTTTTACTCCATTCACGTATCCACGTTGACTTATTATATTCAACGATTCTACATACCTGATCATATAATCTATAGTTATCTGTTGAATCCACAATTCCTGATTCTTTCCTTGTGCGACGATCTCACTGTGTTTGGCGTTGGCGTTATTAACGTGAATCCATCCTATATTGTATCCGTGAATAAATACACATATAGAACAAATTAACAGAAATAAACAAACACATATTTCTACTTTACTTCCACTCATATCCAAGTCCTTTTAGGGGGGAAAATGGCCGCAATAGCAACGCATATGTGTAAGACCGCGGGACATGCGGATTTTCCGCCAAGTCAGGTCATAGCATCTAGTAAATCTGTATTCATCAACGGTAAGAGTGTCGTTTTAGAAGGGGATAAGATGTTGCCTCACACGAATACTAAACCAGAGACACACGATGGTGTTGTGATTGCTAGTACGTCTAAGTTATTTATCGAGGGGAAGAAGGTCGCTATGATAGGCGATAGCATCTCTTGTGGGGACACTATCGCTCAGGGAAGTTCTAATGTTATGGGGTCGTGACTTAGGATACAGCTCCGATAAAATATAATTTACTCACCGAATCGCTCCGTAAACGTGTTAGCTATATGTCGGGCGAAGTCTGTTGCTTGTAATGCTGAACCTCCACTTTTCAGTGTTGATTCAACAACACGAATCCAAACTTCTTCCGTACGTGTAAACATCTGTTGTTTGCATGCTTTAGGGAATCGCTTACGATCTTCGCTTTGAATAATACTATTGCCGTTCGTATTCAGTGTATCAGTTGGCATTTCGTGTGTCCTCCAGTTGAATTTCAGTCACTTCTCGGTCAATTTCGTTGATTCGTGTAACAAAATCGTCGAAGCATGTCTGTTGGTCGTCGTAATCTAAACATGTTGTGTATGCGTCTTTTGCGATTTGCATCTCGAACTCATAATCGAATGTATCATCGCATGCGTTGCTTTTGAAAGACATTGCAGCGAACACTAAACCCATACCCAGTGTATACCATTTTAACTTTTTCATTGTATATTCCTCAATTCGATTTGTGTTGATTATAGTCCCATTGCGCAGAATGTCAAACTAAATTTAACTTTAGAATTTGTTTATTATTGATATAGAAATGGCGCTGCCATGATGGAAGCATCGCGATTGCTTCTTGTTCACTTTGACCGCGATTTTTCTGTGCGCTATCCACTACGCGCTGAATCTGCTTTGCCAAGTATGCGAGTGGTGTCAGACCCGCCATGATTCGATCGGTGGTCATAACATAATCCACTACTTTGATAGGATCCGCCGCGTTTGTGTTTCCCTCAAAGAACGCTGGACGATATTTCAAAGGAATTGCAACGAAAGTTCGGGCCGCTTCTGGTGATAGTTCGTGTAATTTTTGTTGCAATTCGAAAACTACGTCTGTGTCTACTCGAATTTCCATATCGACCATATAAGATAGTTTCATATCAATCACTACGTCAGGAAACATAGTTCCGATTAGATTATATATTTTGTTATGCATCAACTTTGGGTGATTCCAAGAAACAAATACGTCGTTCATAATATTAATCCTGTTGGTTAGATTGATTTCGATGAGAGAATAATACTACTCTCTCATCTGGTTGTCAACTTTATTTTTTAATCTTTTTCTTAATATTCGTACTGAATTGGATATTTTGCCTCGCATTTCTGCAACTCGAACGACGTTTCCGCTTGACGAATACACTCGTTTCGAGCTGACTTTTCTTTTGCTCCTAGTACCATCATCACTGGAATACTAAAAGCGATGATAACGAAAACAACGACAACAACAAGTGTGAACCCTTCTAATTTCATAATTCCTGCACCGATATCCACGTGTTGTCATCAGGACGAAACATATTTTCTGCGATTCGTTGTGCCCATCCGTCGTCGATTGCTTGAATTTCTACACGAGCGACTTCTGTGTATGCTTTGTATTCTTCTATCAACATAAGTGACACGATATACCGATTTAATTTACTCACAATCTGCGTATCCATTCAATAAAGGTTCACAATCGGCACATCGACAATATTCTTCACATTCTTTCATCTTGGTCGACTGACGACATTCTGTTCGGTTATACTGCTTTTTACGGTCAATAAAAACATGAGCTTTGTTGTAAGTTCGTGCGTGTTTCGCTACAAAGTTATTCATTCACCGACTCCATCATTTCAATCATCTGAGTGATTTCCGGTAACATTTGTTCAAACTTTGAGCATCCTTGCTCGTTCACTTTATCTGCCATCATAGCAGCTACTTCCATTGTAGATTCCATGATACGGTCGTCGTCCATAGGTTCTTCAATTAAATCTAGGTCAAATTGCAATTTCGCAATATGTGTATCTACCATCAACTCAGCTAGGTTCTGAGGAATGTATCCTTCATTGTAGCACGCTAATGCTGCGCCGGAAATGAACGCTGTGTTCTTGTATGCGTTATCGATTAGGTTAGCGTTGGCTGAGAAAGATGCAAACATAACAGCGGCTAGAGTAATAATTTTCATGATAATTCCTTCAAGTTGATAGTTTTGTTTCGATAGAGAGATAATACTCCCTCTATCGGTTTCGGTCAAGCGGTTTCTTTAATTATTTTCGTTACTCACACGACCACGGCATTCTTGAATAAAATCCGCAAGATCCGACGGTAGAATACCCGATACGTTAGTTCCGGTTTTGTGCTCTCGAACCTGTGCCAGTGAAAACGCTGAACGCAACGGCTCGTCCATGTTTGATGCGAATCCTATTCCTATTTGGAATGTCTCGCCCTCGTATTCGAATGAGTAATACACAACACAAGGACATTCGTTGTAATTGTTAAGATCGCAACTGTATGCTAAATCTGCATAATGTTCAGACGTAAGCGATGATTTCTCAGAAGACCGTGTGTTTAATTTGAACACACTATAGCGATAAACCACTATGTCTTTTACTTTGATATTACACACACGAGGACAGTTGAGTAGAACGTCGAGTAAAAGTTCTGCGCGTCGTTCCGTGTAAGAAAAATGTACCATACATGGAGAAAGCGGAGTATAAGAGTAGTCACTATCCACATCTCGAAACCTATACAATTGCGTCGCGTCAATCAGTAACTTAGAAATCTCCCGAGGAAACGTCGGGTCGTATCGACCGTGTAGGGATGCCATCATATTCTTAGCGCATTCATCAGGCACTATTAGATGTTTACGATTATCACTCATATCTGGTCCTTTTTGACCTTGGGGCCCGAAGGCCCCCTTATCGCTGTATTGTACTTCGTATCCACCGATTGAAACAATCATGATTACTTACCAAGAGTTGCTAAGTATTCACTGATGTCAGTCGACGTTGTTGTAGTGTCGTGTGTAGTGCCAGGAGTGAAAGTCTCAATACGCATCATGATGTCTTGTACGTTCACTACAGTAGTGCCTGCGATCTGAATAACATCGTCTTCGGTGTTGATGCCCATTGCATTTGCTTTCTGGGTTTCACGAACATATTCCAGCTTAACTGCTAGGTCTTGACGATGCTCGTCCAGTTCAACAACAGTGCGATCAATAGAAGACTTCATCACCGCAAGCTCAGATTGACGAGCACGATATGCTTCAATCGTACGGGTGTAAAGGATAGCAAGTTTAACATGAGTTTCTGGCTTGCCACCGTTAGCGATGATAGATAGAATTTCTTTGTCTTTCTTGTCTTTCTGATCTTGCTTCAAACGAATAGAGCGATACAAGTTAGATTCTTCCGCGGTAGCATCAACGTGGCGCTGGCGCAGTTCGGTAATTTGAGTGATAATCAAGTTAGCAGCTTCGCTGTACTGGTCTTCCAGTGAAGTGTTTTTCTCGATAGCAACAGACAGTTTGGTTTTGATGAAAGAGGCGATTTTCTTCAACATAATGTATTTCCTTTAAGTGATTTCAATAGTCGTTTTGTTTTCAGTGGGTGTAGTATCTAGTATTTCTGATTTACTGTCAAGCTTTTATTTGAAATTAATTCCAGTATATTTTTCTAAGTCGATGATAATTTTAAAAATCGTACGCTCTTCGATGTTCTCGGCGATATGAGGACTAGCGATGTCTTTTGTTACCAGTCGGATAATTTTATAAATCGAGTTCATAGGATTGAAAGATTTCATATAATTACGATATAACGCTAGATGGACTCGAATTGATTGATTCTCAAAGTTCATCTCCTCTAGTGTTTCCATGATAACAACTTTAAACTCTTCGTACGCCTCACTGTCGTGCTCTTTGACTTGGTCGATCATAGCATCTAGTAACCATCGAAAATCACTGAGTGTATTCGCACCACACAGTAGATCGCGAATCGAAACAGGACGATTCAACCAACATGCGATTCGACGGCCTTTACGAAAACGAGCTAAACCTTCGTCGCATGCGCCCAAGTTAACCAGAGCTTTGTGTGTGATGGTAATCATTATGTTTCCTCGATTCATTCGTTGTTAAAGTAGGAGCATTATTACATGCTCCCTTTGGTTATGTCAACTTAAATTAATGCAATTCGTTCATATGTGGTAGTAAAGTTCCAGGTGTTACATGAACGAATGTTTCTGTCCAGTGCATCTCCTCTAGATCTACCTTTCCTAAACAAACAACATTGCCGTCACCACGACCGATGAACCAACCCGGCTCGTCACACGATACGTTATCCTCGTTATCTACCTCGAAGTATAACAGATCGCCGGATGGGTCTACCGCAAGCACTCGCTCTAACCCGTCTAATGCATAAGGAATCGTTACGTATATTCCATGAAACAACACGGTTTGCATTGGCTTAATATATCGCATATCAGTCCTTATAGATTATCAAAGTCAACAACACGACGAGGATTTTTAGCTTCCTTGATCGCACGAAGAATAATAACATGCGCTGATGGATTTTCGTCTTTGATTGACGCGGCAACGCGTTCTGCCTCATCTAACGCAAACGGTCCATCAACCGAGTTAACATCGCCCGTCAGAACATAATACAGTTCGTCTTTTGGTTTCACTACATGTTCTGCCTTTGCGACTTTATTATCGTCCTGTTTGTGTTTGATTCGTTCGTAATCTTCGCATGTAATGACGTTCAACTGACTTTCGGCTATCTTCACATTACGTTTTACGCCTTCGATAATCAGATACCAACTAGCTGGCTCCCAGTTGTAGTTACGATATGCCGTGTTCTTAGCGATAGCAACACGACCAGCATATTTGGATTTGGATTGCATACAGACACGAACGTAGTTTCCGGAACGTACAGAGCGCATGATTATTTTCCTTATAGATTATCAAAGTCAACAACACGACGAGGATTTTTAGCTTCCTTGATCGCACGAAGAATAATAACATGAGCCGACGGATTATCTTCTTTAGCGTCGGCCGCTTGTCGTTCGGCTTCTTCTAGCGTATGTGGACCATTGATATCCGTGACATCATCGACCATTACATAATATAGTTCTGGTGATGTTTCTTGCTTTGGACTTCCGTATTGAATGTTGTTATATTCGTCGCAATTGATAACTCGTAATTGTGTACACGAAATAATCGCGAATGGTTTAACTCCGGGAATTTCAATCACGAACGCTTTATTCGAACTCGAACCTGACCATTTCCAATTACGAACGATTCCTACTTTACCTGCGTGCTTAGATTTTGACGCTGATGAAATTTGTACATAGTCGCCGGGAGAGATAATAGGCATTTTCTTTTCCTTCTTGGTTAAAGTAGGAGCATTATTACATGCTCCTGTTAGTGTGTCAACTTATTTGTAAGTGATCATAGGACAAATCTTTTGTTTCTTGGCTTTCAGGAAAGCAGTCAGTGCGCTTACCTGCTTAGGCGGTTGAGGATTGTCTCGTTGTTCGCGATATTCACGATATTTGCGCATACGACGTTCCTCTTTGATTGATTCGACCCACTCAAGAGATTTGTGAACAATAAAACCACATAGAATGATTACAAGTGCCACCGGAATCATGTAGAACGGTCGAACCCACATTGACTCAACAACCAAAGACGGGAACAAGTTCGTACATAACAGATATCCAACTTGTGCCAAGGACACACCCATCACAACTATAACCAAACCCGCAAACACAAATAACATCTCGAATTTAATCACGGCCGCGACCATGTTCCAAAAATAAGAGCACAGCGTCGGAGGAGCGTTATATCGGTTAGTGCCAGAACGTAGTATCTTGAAGTGCCAGCTTTCTTTGTCGACTACCATATTACCTTCGTCGAACTTCATTTGAGTCAGTGCGACAATAGGCAAGACAAAAATAAAAAAAGCAACAACACCAGACATTAACATTACCATATCAAAAACACTCACAGGATATCTCCATTTTCATATAAAGAACAAATTTTGTGCCAATCTGCCGATTTGATATCAGAGTATGACTGTAAACAATACACAACACCGCCTAATGGTTCGTGATACTCAGGCAAAGTGATGATTCGTGTAACATCTCCCCACTTTTCTTTCATCACTGCTAACATAAGGTCTTGGTGATTTCGACGATTCCGTTCACTTGGTGTTGTCATCGAACGACAATGGATCGTAGAAATGAACTCAGGTTTTAGCGTTTTAATCGCTTCTAATACAGATTCCATTTTAGTACCTAAAAGGGAGCCCGAAGGCTCCTGTTATTACCAAGTATACCCGATGCCGCCGCCAACGATTGTCTCGTTGAAAGTAGTAGCAACTGATGCCTTTACAGAAACGCCGTTGTGTCCATAAGACGAGATACCAACAGCAACAGCGGTAGAGCTAGAGAAATTACCGACACCAGCACCGACTGTAGTAGAACCCGCTACCGCTGGAGTAGGAATATTACTCATAGCAGCAACACCCGCGATACCATCAGAGAACTTATCGTCCATGCTGTTAAGCCGGTCATCGATATTATTCTTCCAAGATTCTAACGCTTGAATGCGATTAGTGTTGCTTTCGATGCTTTCTGAATTCTTGGCGATATTAGACGCGTTGTTGTTGATAGCCGATGTCATGATGTCACGATCTTTCTCTCGTTCCGCTTTCTCTTTCGCTACCGATTTATCTGTGTATTTGTTTGCATTCTTGCCAACAATCACATCAGATTCAGCCCGCAGTATACCCTCCTCGTGTAATGTTTTCTGAACGGCGGTCAATCGGTCACTGATTGCTTTGTCGCCGTCTCGCATTTCATCTTGAACTGCGTTAACTTTGTCGTATGTTTCGTCCACGCGGTCGTGTAGATCCTTAATTGGGTCTGCGAACGCGTTGGTCGATAGTACAGACGCGGTGATAATTGCGATGATTGATGATTTCATTCTATATTCCTTATTGAATGCGTTGATGGTATTATAACCAATTTATAAGTGTGATTATTATTTAGTATCCGTGAATAACTTTCACGAGTTGCTGTAAACGCGGGTCATCGTGTTGCATTTTATTAACCTCTGTTGTGATAAACGTACGAGTGGCAGACGCTTCGTCTAACTTCTGATCTAACTCTAGACGTTGACGGACAATGGTTTCAATTTTCTTGTTGTTTTCCGTGGTTGTTGCAACTAACTTAATATCAGACGGCGGATTATTTGGATAAAAACACGTCAGATATCCGTCTATTGTATGGACGTGAAATCCTTTTACTGAATGATCGTATTGGATATCTACCAACACTGGCGCTTTTGGAGACGACTCAATCATCCATGCAATATTGTCGGTTTTCTCTAGTGGCTGATAAGTCATTTTGATTTCCCTCTCTGTTAAAGTAGGAGCATTATTACATGCTCCTTTTGGTGTGTCAACGATTAATAATCGAATTCTACTAAAGAATGTTCCCAATAAACTTTTGAGTTTTTAATCTTGCCAATAAAGCAAAATTGCTCATCGATAGCAGGAATCCAAGCGATGTCGCCTTTACGTGGCTCGTGACTGCTCCAGTAAACCTCGCCATCCTTGTCCATCATAACATAACCCTGATCGGGGATAGTGACACTCAATCCTTGATAATTAACAACACGGGATGCCGATTCGAATGTAGTAGGCACATCTTCCGGGTAATGTCGGAGTAAAGTTTTCCAGGACACATCAGAGCAATCTACCTTGATGCTCATGGACACACTATCATTACTATTACTAGAGTGCCAACAACTGATGCCCACAGAAGGACGAGCGTCGGTACGGTACACCGAGCCATTCGAATCTACAGATAACCAAGTTTCGTCTTTAGGAATAACAACCGAAATACCGTAAAAGTCCACAACACGCATTTGAACGTTTGGGGTTGTAAGTTTGAGTTTCATTTTCTTTCCTTAAAGTTCAATTACAGACTGTTTCCAATCCAGATCTTTGATAAATGCTTTGCCAACTTGGAACGATTCGCTTTCCCATCCGCCTCGCGTCCATCCGCCTGTTCCGGCCATCGCAGGACGTTCATTGTACCAATCGATAACTCCGCAATCATCGATACACACATAACCATGATTAGGAACAGTGATTTCTAGACCGTGAAAGTCGATGGTCTTCATACCGTTAACAATCATGTGAGTCTTATCTTGATCTGGATAGTACTTTAGTGTTTTGGTCCAATCGATGTTTGTCATGTTCACGTCTAGACCAACATAATCCGCGCCGTCAGCATGACGCCATTCATTCGACGTTTGGCCTGGCACAGGTTCACCTACATAACAGAAGGCCTTTCCGTCAGCGTCGATTGCTACCCAGCAATCTTGTTTCGTAACACGAATATCTACACCGTGAAAGTCGACAAGACGAGTTTCTTTGCCTGGTTTTGAATTTAGTGTGATGGTCATTTCATTTCCTTCTTGGTTAAAGTAGGAGTATCATACGATACTCCTTTGGTTATGTCAATCGATTTTCTTCAATATAATGTTAGCATTAATCGGCTTACAAGTCCAGCCTTTGGTCAAATCGTCGTTCACCGACATCGCTTCTTCTGATGTGATTTTGACGTAAGTGCCTGCGACGCCTTCAAACCGGAAGACTGTACCGATAAAAACAGAATCGAACTTTATCTTTTTGTCGACATCTACTTCTGGGTTAGAATCCTGATTTATAAATTTGGTAACAAAATCATCATAAAGAATCTTACCGTTCATATCGCTAACGATAGAGGCTAGCAACAACACAACCTTGTGAAACACTTCGGCGGAGAACACAAAACAAGACGTTGGGTGTGGCAGAGAGTGTTTGCCAACTTCCCGCGAAAATCGGTTAAGGAATTGACGGAACTCATAAATCTCTGCCAATTTGAACGGATGATATTCAATCGCTGTTGTTTTTGTATTCCCGTCAACGAACAGTGTAGTCGCATGCCCGAAGTGGGTTTCCATTAATTCGATTGATAATTTTGTGCCTTCAACCAACAACATATCAGCAAATCGGATAGTGAATTCTGCCGGAACGCCATGCTTTGAACGTTTAGAGATTCGCATAACACAAGTTCTGTTAGCCATTTTCGTTTCCTTCTTGGGTAAAGTAGGAGTATCGTATGATACTCCCGTTATGGTGTCAAGCTTTTAATTTAGCCCTTTCTGCTTCGATCATTTTATAAGCATCGCGACGAGTCAAATCGGTGCGCTTAGGTAAGTTCTTCGCATAACGAACACCCATAGCTGCATACTTTCCTTGACAGCAGAAAATCGTATTGTTAATTACAGCGATAGCAGAATGTGCCTCATCTCGCTGGGTAGACGCATTCACTTCCAATGGCTCGTCTGCTGTATAATGAATCACATCGGTATTGACCGCAAGTAAAACGTTACCCTGATCGAGAATAAATTGCACATCAGCAAGAATACGAGTATTGACTCGCTTGACAATCGTATCTCGGATATCAAAAGGCAAACGAGAATACAACATATTACGTACCATCTTCAGTAGCTCTAATAGATTCTTGTCGTCTACTGCGTCTTTTTCGATGAGGTCTAACATCAATAAAAACTTATGATACGGTACAAACTCTTTATCTTTAGCGCGCAAAATCTCGTCGACGACAACGTTACCATAAAATGTTGCGTACACACCATTGAATTCTTTGTCCGTGTATATTGCATCGCGCGGCGATATCCAACGAATAAAATTAGGACATTCACGATTCAATACAAATGGAGGTGAATTCATGTTCACATGACAATAAGCACTACTAACTGCTCGAAGAATGTCTCCGTGTTGTTGATACTGGAGGATTGCAATATCTACTAACTTACGCGCTACTAATTTCATTTTATATTCCTTATTAACCACAAACACCAGCAGACGTAACAGCGTTGCCTACTACACGAAGCATCGCGAATATAGAGAAACTTCCTACAGCAAGTGACAGCAAAATACACCACATAGAATTAGACTTCGAAAGTGTTGTCATCCCGCATGCGTATACTACCATAATGGAAACAACTTGAAACATTAGAGTTGTTGTCATTTTATTTTCCTTCTCAAATATTGATTGCTAGATACCAACATAGCCACACAAATGCAGTGATGATGATTCCTTGAAACACATCCCATGAGGTCACGTCGTCTGCGATAATCCACACAACAACTCCGAACGTCATGATAATGTTAGCTACTAACCAAATTGCCAACGTAATTTCCGATAACATAATATTCTCTCTGATTAAGTAGGAGTATCATACGATACTCCTTTTAGTATGTCAATTGATTTTAATTATTTGGTTAGATGGTCTAGACATTTACGAATTTCCGATTCGTCTACTGGACGACACTCTTGCTTACATATACTCATAATTTCAGCAACAACTTCGTCGTTCGATAGTGTCTTGCCGTAAAGTAATCCCATACTAACGATAAAATCCGAAACGAGTTCCATTAATTGTACGCCCGTTAATTTACTAATATATTCAGCCATATCTGTTCCTTCATAAACTTCGTTAAAGTAGGAGTATCATACGATACTCCTTTTATTGTGTCAATTAATTATTTTAACTAAAGATTCTTTCCAGTTTAACTTAGGGATAGACGCTTTGCCGATAACAAAACTAGAATAACCACCTGTTCGGAACTCAGTTTCGTCTATCATTGGTTTAACTTCGAACCAATGAACTCGTCCGTCTGCTCGCATAGCAACGAATCCGTAACTAGGAACAGTCACTTTCAGTCCATGAAAATCGATTTCTTTCATTGTATAACTGAGCATTTTAGGTTCAGTGCCCTCATAATGCACCAATGTGTCTTTCCAGTCCATACCTTCTAAATCGACTTTAATATTGGTGTAAGTATCGGCGTTTCTCATATTGATCCATCCACTTCCACCCAGTTCAGGCTTATTATCTGCGCCATATAGATAGACTTTGCCACTAGCGCCAGTCGCCAACCAACACTCTTCTTCGTATACGTCTATCTTTAATCCGTGATAATCAACGGTGCGGGTGCAGCTTGGTAGAGTTCTTAGTTTCATTCTGTTTGTCCCTCATTATCAATTAATAACATATTCACGCTCCTACCGCAGCAAGAGCTTTAGCAACAGCATTGGTGATTTCCATGTTGATGACATATTTCATACCCAACGCACCGACGCCAACACACAACAAGCACATGATTCGGTATCGTAGTTGAAGTTTGGTCTCCATCCATCCATAGAACAACAGCGCGTGAATTGTGAGCAATGCAACCATAGTAATCACGCCATAATGAGACATAATTATTCCTTAAAATGAGTAAGTGATATTTAATTGAACGTCGTCTACGATAACGACCTGCGTGTCTCCAGTATTTCGAATACAATCGAATTTGTTAGCTGTTAGATCAATTGCGTTGAGTTGTCCGTCTTTAGGATCTACGAATTTTGTAATTTTCATATAGATTGTGTTTTCGTGAATGAAAACATCACCACAACGAAGACCGTAAAACGGTTTCGTTTGATGATAAGTGCAACCATCGACGATTCGCATAGAAGTTGGGACAACGTACCATTCATACTTATCCGCTACTTCTACCTTTCCGTCGGGATCAATCACCATCGAACTTCCATCACTTAGACGAATTATGCGACCTTCGATTTTGATAAAGTTTTTCTCTGGTCGTGCTGGAAATCGGAACACAGATCCGTCGGGTAGTTCGTGAACTGTATGAGTCACTGTTTTGTCTAAAATAATATTGATATTCGGTTGCATGATAGTTCCTTCTCTCTAAGATGGGAG
>JBOFGC010000094.1:0-14676 GCA_051648945.1 Bacilli bacterium | reverse complement strand
TCGACCGTTTCCGCGATTGTCTGCATTAAACTTTCCGTCGCAGCACGCGCAGTTTCGACAGAGCCGTGTTGAATCTGGAATGACGCACTCGAGAACCGCTCTTCTAAGTCGAACAATTGTTGCGCAGCTGTAGCTGTAGCCTCAGATAGACCGTTCGCGAAACCGATATCTTCCGGTTCAAGTGACTTATTCATCGCTTCATGACTCTGGTATATTCCTACACCGATTGCTCCGACCGCTGCTACTAGAACCGCAATTGGAGCTAATACTGCTGCTCCACCAAGTGACGCCAATGCTGACGTCGCTGAACCTACTGCTGGTACGATAGCTCCAAGACCGCTAGCTGTTGTCGCTGTCGCGCTCGATAACGCTGCTGCTCCGGTTGTAGCTGCAGCTGCTCCGCCTTTTAACGCGAATAACCCCGATACGAGTTTTGATCCGATTCCGACTGCACCAGAAGCACCAGCTTTGAATAACGCGAGCGAACCTGAAATCGTGTTGATACCGGCAGCAATCGTCGTCGTGATTTTGAAACCGATAAATACACCGAGAAGTTTCGCAGTAATTCTAGCAGCGTCGTCGAGTTTAGGGTGGATTTTCTCCAGCGCCGACATTAATTTTTCCCACGAACCTTTTAACGTGTCCATGAACGATTCTCCGGTGCGCATAGACTCAATCCATGCGTAGACCGCGGTGGCAACTGCTCCGACAGCGATAGCGACTCCGGCAAAGACCGGCCCTGCTGCTGCTCCGAATGTCAACATCATCATCGCTACCGTGCCGAGTCCGACCGTAATTGTCGCCAATGCTACGACAGCCGCTCCAAGACCACCAATCATCGACATAATCGACGGATCCATCTCAGCTAACGAACCGATAAACGCGTTGACTTTGTTCATAACGTCGTCAATCGCTGGACGTAACGCTTCACCGAACGCGGCTTTTAAAGTCATCATCTTGTTCTCGTATTCTTGCATTGGAATAAGACCTTGATCGAGTTCTCGCTTCCAACGACCTTGTGCGTCAGTTGTCGAATCAATCATTACCTGATATGCAAGCCAGTTTTTCTCGGCTTGTGTCATGGTACGGACAGTTCCGGCAATACCGAGGTCTGCTGCCTTTTGTTGCAACATCGACGCTTGAATCGTGATACCGTAATCCTCGATCGCGTTAATGTTCCCTTTGAACGCTGATTCTACAGCGCCGAGGGCTTGTTCGACAGATGTATCGTACATTGCGGCTAAGTCGTATGCGAGGACTGTTAATTCACGTGACATGTCAGCTAAGTCTTCACCGGACATAACCGCAGCTTCGACTGATCCACCGAACATATCGCCCATCATACCGTACGATTTAGCGAGACTCATGATTTTACCGGAAGTGGCGTTCAAGTCACCTTCGTACACTGATAACGCTTCTGACGTAGCTTTCGACCATTCGAGTTGTTCGTCCGCCATATCACCGAATACCAAGCTGACCGTTTCAACCGACGCTTGTACCGATTTAGCTGTTTTATACGAGTCGACTGCGAAATCTTGGAAGTACCGTGACACCATCATTAATTCAGAACCGAGTTCCCGTAACCCCATCATCGTTCCGAACGACATGATTCGGTTGACATTATCTAACTGATGACCGGCTTGTGCTGCTTGATCACCCATCGCGTCCATGCGGTTTTCGGTCGCGCGTAATTGTACTTGTAATTCTTCATGTTTCGTCGAACACGCGTTAATAATCCCGTTATAGCGGCGCATAGTCGCGTCGTTGTCGTCAATCTCGTGTCCAAGTCGTTGTTGTCGCGCGATATACGTCGCTAAGTCAACTTCCGCTTGTTTCATGATCGCCGCATTTTTATCGACCATCAAGTTCAACATTTTCATGCGTGACGTCAACGATTCTGTCGACGAACCAAGTAACCGGTTCTCACCGTCCATTACTTTCAACGCGTTATTCATTTGTGTCAGTTCGCCTTTTAATGCTCGAACTGATTTTTCCGTCTGTTCCGCGCCTTGTGTTTCAAAGCGGAGGACTAACGATTCATATGCTGCCATATTACACCTCTTTTTATTTCACGAAAAAAAGAACCCAGGCGAGCTATATCCCGCCGTTGAGGAAGCTGCCTAAGTTCTGAATTTCTGGTAGTTTTTCTTCTTGTTCTTGCGGTTCTTTGTTAAACGCGAAGTGAGCGTCTATATACGCGAATAACTGCCGCAAAGTCATTCGTTTATACAGTTCAAAGTCGAGTTTGACAACGTTGAGCGCAAGATACATTTGATCCATTACACCGTAACTTTTTTCGTTTTTCTTACCGGTGCTTTTACCGGCTTTTTTTCGCTCGGCATTCCGTTCGTGATGATTTCGATAAACGTATCAGCGTAAGTATCTGTCCACGTTCCTGGTGTGAAAATGTTACAGAACTCGCGGAAAGTGATTTCTTGCGCGAATGATTCGTCACAAGCGATAATTAACGCGTAACATACTCGCATGTCGTTAATCAAGCTCGGATTTTGTAACACTTCGCTAAACTCAAGGTCGAAATATTCTTTTAAAATAAGTAACGAGTAGTTAGTTAAAGCTAAGTTGAACGTTTTCGTCGTTTCAACGTCGCCGACAGGATAAGTTAATGTGAATGGTGATGTTTTTACAATCATTTCGATACCTCCGTGTGGATTAATTAGTTTTTAGCTTTCGCTGCGAACGCTGCTCCGATAACCGGAAGATCAGACGTAGACGCTGGTACTTGGTCGAAGAACTTGTCGAAGTCGATTTTGCTGTCTTTCGCTTCTGAATCAGCTGAGATGTATAACGTGCGTTGTCCGCTTAATGGGTACGCTGTTACAGTGAAGCTTGAATTTTGTTCAGACATAGAATCTTCTTGAGTTGAAGCTGCGATCTCTGGAAGCGAGAATTGAACTTTCGGAAACCAGTACGCCACTTGTTCGCCGTTGTGAGTTGTTGCTGCGAATCCGACAGCAGCGTAAGGTACGTTCGTTTGACCGGCGATGATAGCTGCAGCACCGTTTGCGTCGACAGAAGCACCTGTTAATTTGTTCAATAATGTCGAGTCAAGTTTCATCGTCGTTAACGATAAGTCTGCTTTTGAAATAAAGCTTCCTGACGCGTAAGTTTCGTTTGAAGCGAAGAATGAAGTCGTATCTTGCGGTACAGTTACTTTCACTTCTTTTAATACCGGTACACGGTAAATTTCTGGTTCATAAACAGCTGGAGTTCCTGCTGCGTCTGGTGTAGTCATGATCGCGATATATAATTCCGATACACCTGTAATTACACCTTGTTTTTTTACGTTCGTTACTGCCATTTGTACAGCTCCTTGTTGTGTAGTTTTCGCGTTTAACCGCGATTGATTTCTTCTTTATAGCGCTGAATCACGTGCTTATATGCTCGCTGTTTAGTACGAGTGACAGCACGGTCAACGAATTTTGAACCGCGGATTTTCTGACCTTTCTTCGTCGTGAAACCGTAGTTCTGAAATTTATAATAATAACCTTTCGAATCGGCAAACATCTCCACCGCACCTCGAACAGTTTTCGATGACTCGTTATAAAACGCGCCACCGCGTAAATGTCCGGTTCTAATCGGTGCTGACTTCGCCACTTCTTGTTGGATAATGTCCGTACCTTCGGCTAGAATCGAGCGTGACATGTTTGCGTTATTTAACAGCAACTGTAGTCGATCTACTTTCTTTCCGAACGTTTCAACACCTTTATACGCTTTACTGAAATCGTAACTAATCATGTTCCACGTCCTCGAAAAATCGAACTTCGAAGTAGTAGTCGAAATATTCACCGACTTCGATGAAACCGCCAGTAAAACCGGAACAAGCGAACCCGTTACGTGTCAATTCGTCGACAACCGCGAAACGTAATTCACGCGTTAAAGGTCGGTCGAGAATGAATGAAACTGTTTTACTCGTTTTTTCGTACATTAACCCGTTTGACGCGAACACGAACGGTGAAATCGTATCATCGAGTAGTATATAGTTAATCTTCGTCTGAACTGCGCGATAGTCGAAAACTGGTAACTCTGATACACGTTCTAGAATGTTAATCAATTGTTCAATCTTCGCCATCTTCCACACTCCATTCGAATTTATTTGCGTACA
Organism: Bacilli bacterium; assembly: GCA_051648945.1. Classification (GTDB taxonomy): domain Bacteria; phylum Bacillota; class Bacilli; order JBOFGC01; family JBOFGC01; genus JBOFGC01. The sequence goes on along the minus strand of JBOFGC010000094.1, from coordinate 10,553 downwards.
GCTCGATGTAACGACGACCGTCGATCCATGTCCGCCAGATTTTGTAATAACCGTGTTTATGTTTTATCACTTGTCCGACACGTAAGTCAGCGTCGTAACGCACTTTAATGCGGATACGTTCGTCTGAAACTTCTTGATGTCCTTGACCTTCTGAATTTTCGTAAGCGTCTTGCTCGAAGTAGATGAAATCTTTCCACGGTACAAGTTCACGCACCGGAAAACGTGTCCCAGGTGCGTTCGATTGCGTAATAGTGTATATAGTTACTTTACCATGTCGTCTCGGCATTAGTAACCCTCCTCACGTTTTAAACGGTATTTCGCTTGCAACGTACAGAGTTTGGTATTGATATAGTTACGGTACTGCGTTTGACGCTCGTCCCACTCTCCGAGGATCATCAGCTGTTGGAGCTGTATAATCTCAGGGTCGTCCAAGTCGATGTCAGAGCCGATGAAAGTTTCCAACGACTCGACTGACCACGAGATGAGCGCTTCAAGATCCGCGTCGAACGTTTCATCGTCGATAATGTTCATTCGCGGTTTTAAGTCTTTCAGCGTTAAAGGCATGGTTTACACCTCTTTTACTTTTACTTTTGTACGTTTAGAAGCTGCCGGTTTTTCGACAACTTCTTGCGCGATTGTATCAGGTTCAGTTACGCTACTTTTTTTTTAACAATTTTGAATGCTAACGGTGTGATGATACGAGCGTCGAAGTAAGCTTCTAACGCGATAGTTACTAATCCAGTTACGATATCTTTTTGAGATTCGATTGTTCCAGAAGTTGACTCGTAGTTGATACGGTATTGACCGAAGTCCCCGATTAAAATCCCTTTTCCGTCGAATTTAGCTTCAACGTCGAATACGATCTCAACACCTTCTAACACGCGACGACCTTGGTCGAATAATGTTTCGTTAGTGTTAGCTAAGAACTTACGTAATTTAGCATAGTCAGCTTGGTGCATAACGATTTTAGCCCCAGCCATGTAATCTTGGTGTAAACCGTAGTAAGCGTCTAATAAAGCATTGTATAAATCAGAAGCTTCTGTTGCTGCTGTAGTTGTTACTTCTGTTACAGGTACTGCGTTTCCAGCGTGGAATAAGTTCATGTGTTCTTTTCCAGCTTCTGGTGTTCCAAGTGCGCATAAACGTTCTTTGTTCGCTAATTCTTTACCTAAAGTTTCGCGAATGAATGAATCTAAAGCAACGTCAGTTGAACGTAACATTTGAGCTGATACGCGAGTATATACTGCGAAGCGAGCTGGGTGGAACTCGATCATTCCTGCTTTTAACGTTAATTCGTGTCCTGTTTCACCGTCTTTTAATAACGATTTAGCGTCTTCGAATGATTCGTTCGTTAACGTCGGTAATTGTAAACCGTTAATCATTGTGTAGTTCGCTAATTGACGTAACGGGTTAACTACACCAGGGTCAGTAATAATTGAAGTTTGGATATTTACCGGTAATAAGTTTTTACCGTTCCCCATTGACGCACCACCGTCAACAGCACCTAAGAAGCGTTTTACTTGTTCGCTTGGTGCTTCACCGTTAGCAATGCTACGGAAGAATTGTGCGCGAGCTTTTACGTCGTCTAATTCTACAGTCGTTTTAGCTGTCGGTTTTAAGTTTGCTTCCATTTCACGAACTTGAGCTTCTAATGCAGCTACGTCGCCTTTTGTGATTTCTAATTGTTTTGCAAGTACTGCACGTTGTTCTACAGCGTCAGCGTCTGAAGCACTGCGTGATAAAGCTTTTAAATAGTCTGCGTTTGTGTTTTCAGCGATAGCGCGTTTATCAGCTAATAAGTTACGTAATTCTGTTAAAGTCATTTGATTACCTCTTTTAGTTAGTTTTTGTTTAATACGTATTGCTCGTATAAAGCATGTACGTCGGCGTCTTCACCGAAACGTAGCGATAATAATTCAAGTGCGAACTTCGGTGTTACGGTTTGTAATGCGTCACGTAATTCAGGGTCGAGTTCGTCAACCGGTTCAATGTCCGGTTCAGGTTCGATTGGTGTTTCTTCCGGTTTCAAGTCACGAACGCGCGGTAATGCGTTTCGATCCGATTCACGAACGTATGTTGATTCGTAGAACGGGATTGGAGTGATCGTGATTTCACGTAAGTCGATTGCGTTGATTGTACGGAACATAGTACCGTCTTTTTCTTCCCAATTTTCGTCGGTGATGTAGAAGCCGAATGAGCAGCCGTCGATGATTCCAGCACGTACTAAAGTCGCAATTTCGCGTGCTTTTTCGGTGTTCGGTACAGTCCACGAGAAGTCGAGTCCGTCACCGTTCAGTTCGATGTCTACGTTGACACCGCTCCGTCCAAGGACAGTTCCGTAATCGTGATTGTACAGTAGGTGGATATTTTCGGTTTCAACCGAGTTTCGAATCTTGGAGTTGATTCGTTCATAGAACACGTCACCCCAGTAGTCGATTGCGCGTTGATATTCGTCGAAGACGATTGCGCGACCAGTAATGACGATAGCGTCGTCTGATCCGTCACGTTTTGAGTCGTTTACTTTCAGACCCCGTGAGAAGATGTTATATTTTTTCATGTGTTTCTTATTCACCACCTTTCACGGGTTGTGTGATCGGTTCTGGTGACGTCTCAAGGTCACGCTCAAGACGTTTGCGAACAAGATCGTACGGTACGTAGTTTAACGATATCAATCGTTCGTCACCGTCTTCGAGTGCTGAATAACCTTCGGCAGCTCGGATTTCGTTTACACGTAAAGCGCCGATACGGAGCATGATTTCGTAATAACTTGAACGAGCAACTGAGTCACCGCGTAACATTTCCATTTCGTCGAATTGGAATGAATAGCCGGCGAGAACTTCGCTTGGTGCGAGTAATTTTGAATTAAACTCTTGTTCGTATTGTTTGATGATCGGCATTAAGCACGAGTTGATGTAACTTAACGTCTGAGACTCGATATTCGAGAATGTAGCGCGTGATAAGTCACCGGCAACATGTGGCGGTACACCGAAAGCGGTAGCAATGCGTTGTGTTGTCAAGTTCATGGTGTCAAGTGCGCGGAAGTCGAAGTAAGCTTGCGGCTGGCTCACGTAGTCGAATGTCGGGTCTGTAACGATGACCGAGTTTTCCGACTGTCGTGCTTCGGCTAAAATCGTACGTAACGTCCCACGTAACTTGTCGTTCATTGCTCCGGTTAATACGATCTTTCCGGTAATACCGAGTGATTTCGTAATCTGTTCAAGCGATGTTCGCATGACAGTGCGTTCAAAGTTTAACGTCTGTTGTAACACGTCGATTGGTGAAATTCCGACTCCAGAGTTAGAGACGAAATGTCGGACGTGAATAATGTCAGCGTGGAAGAAGAGATATTCCTGATTCTCGAGTACGTATTTGTACCAAAGATTATCGTCCTCATCGCGACATTGGGTCATAAGTGCGGCGTTCAACGGTTCAAGTGCGGTGATCTTTCCACCACCGTCACGTTTAATGAAAGCGTACGCATTACCGTACAAGTTGCGACTCTGTTCCATGAAACGAATAAATTCGAAGCTGGTCATGTGGTCGTTTGGACGATGAGCGATTAAGTAGGCTAAGTCACGTTTCGCGCCTTTCTTTACCGGTGTTAAGTCTTTATACAGCGCCAACGGCATTTGGGCGATGTTCGAAGATAGCGTGTTTACTACACCGAAGACGATTTCTGAATTATAGACGTCGTAATCGTTGCGTGTGTACGTATTCCCGACAGCGTGCGGTTGAATCTGCTCCGGACTTGGGGGAGTAGCGTTACCTTTCGGTTGATAGAATAAGCTACGTAAATTTTGAATTAATCCGATTGTTTTCACCCCCTAAAAAGTTAATATTTCAATTGTTGGCTCGTCGTTCAACCCGAGCAAACGGCGCTCGTATATCGTAACGTGAGCGTTCAACCAAGCAGAGAAGCCGTCGATTTTATTACCGAAATGACTCTCTTTTTTGTTTGGTGCGATATTACCGTTGACGTCGTACCGGACTTCGGTATTCGTCACAAACCATTTAAATAGCGCACAGTTGGCATGGTTCACGTTTCCGTTCATCAGTTCGCGGCGAATATCTGACATCGGCTCGGATAACGTGTAATGACCTTGCCTGATCTCGAGACACGAGAAATGCAACCGGAGTTTAGCCACCAACTCTTGAGCGTAAGCGCGGTCATAATTGATTTGGATAATGTTATATTCGCGTGATTTGGCGACAATGTAATCGTATACAACCATCGCGTCAACCGAATCTTCGCCGGCGATCATAGCGTCCCCGTCGGCAAGCGCGACTCTGTAATCGTACTTGTCGTTGTTTTTCGAAGTCAGCTTGGTACGTGGTAAGAACGTCATCTGGTCGATGTGGATAATACCGTCGATGTCGAACTCGAATACGACAGAAGTTAAGTCACCGGATACAGACGCGTCAATTCCGACTACACACGATTTACCGGTTAATAACCCAGGGTCACGTGAAGCTTCATTTCGCTGCATGATTTCGTAGTCGATGAATGATTTATCTTTCCAGTCAACGAACTTGTTCAAGCGCTTCGTGATGAAGTCGACTTTCGTGTCCGTTATCTGTTTCTGTACACCCCAATCTTCAACCATCTGGTCGATCGTGAACGATATTCCGAGGTTCGGATTCGCTTTCACCCAATGTTGCGGCTCTTCGATGTCGTCGTCAGGGTCAAGTTCGGCGATGTAGTAAAAGATTCGGTCACCTGTCGGATCTTCGGTAGCGAGGAATTTCTTCCCCTGTTCGTATTCTTTGATCAACGCTCCGTCGAGTACGTAACCGGCGGTAGTGATGAATACGAGTAGCGGTTGTTTACGTGCCATCATCGAGTTTTCGATAACTGAAATCAGCTTGTAATCTTTGAACTCGTGAATTTCGTCGAAGATACCGAGATGTGTATTCAAACCGTCAAGTTTACCGGAATCGGAAGCACGCGGTTCGAATTTAGAATCGGTACGATCGAAGAATAACGTGTCACGCAATGTACGTACATTTTTGGACAAGAATTTATTCGCTTTAACCATTTTAGCGGTTTCGTCGAAAATGATCCGTGCCTGTTTCTGACTATTTGACAGACAGTAAATTTCAGCACCGCGTTCACCGTCAGCAATCAAGCAGTACGTTGATATCGCGGATAAGATTAACGATTTCCCGTTCTTCCGCGCAATCATGATTAACGCTTTCTTGAAGCGACGAACTTCGGTGCTTTTTTCCTTCCAACCGAACAACATTCCGACAATAAACTTTTGCCACGGTGCGAGAATCAATCTTCGCTCAGACGATTTCGAAATCGAACAAAACGTCTCAACGAATTCGATTGCGCGTGCAGCTTCGTCAACGTCGAAGAACCATCGGTTGTCAGGGTCGTTACGGTAACGATTGTGACGTTCACATTCGAGCCGTACCGGAATGCCGGTTATGATTTCACCAGCGATGACAGCGTCCACGTAAGCTTGTACGTGATCGACGACCGCCATTACTTCACCCACATGTCGAGAGGGTCTTCTTCAAACTTCTCTTTCACTTCGCGTGGGAGTATTTTTAAATCGTTGTACAGTTTTGAATTAACCGTGTTCAGTGTTCGTATCTCAGCAATTGATTTATTCGCTTGCATGATAAGGTTTGCACCACGGACAATTTCTTCGATAGCGCCACGTTCAGCGATATCGTCCTGTAACAAGCCGATTAAGTATTCGTTATACGCGATATTGTTCGCGACAATGACTGTTACAGCGTTCAAGTCCCCACGTTCGTCAAGCGTAGCTAGTAGATTGTCCAATAAAAGGTTAGTGTCGGGGTTGTCGATTAACGTCAACATGCGATTTCTTCGTTCTTGATATTTGATAATCATCACCATCTTTCGTTTGAGTTAGTTATAAGAAGCAACGTGTCCGAAGACACGCCGTTCCAACACACGGAGGCGCGCAGTCTCCGATTTGCACGGAGCGAACTATTCTGCGCAGGTAGACATAACGTGACCTTACTGGTCGTAATGGATTACTTCTGCTTTTGAAACATTAATAAGTTTCAAACTGTTTTTTAATCGTTATGTCTGATATTATTATAACACACGAAAGTGCGAATACTTGATTTTGCAACGAAAAAAAGTGAAAAAAAAAACGACCTGAATTGAATCAGATCGTTAATGCGTATTCAGGTTTCGGTTTTTCTCGCTTTCCACACTTCTCAGGGTGCGCGATATTGTGACAAGCTTCGCAGAGTGGCACTACATTGTCGAGGTCGAAGCGTTTATTCCAGTCAGCTCGGACTTCGATTAAATGATGTACGACGGTTGCCGGCTGCGGTAGGCTCGTCGGAAAGTTCTCGGGACAGTTGACGCAGTTGATACCGTACTTGTCGAATACGAGGAAGCGGAAGTTTCGCCATTTCGTCGACGAGTAGAAGCGCTCGACTTGTCGGTCGAAGCGTTCATCTGCGCCTTTCTGTACGATGTCGTTTATTTTCCGTGCGCCACGGTAATTCCGTCTTACTGACATAAGCGTACGTCCATGCAGAGATCATCGAACGAAGCGTCGTCGTAATCGTTATCTTCGAGTGTGTAAGCGTAGACTTTGTAGCGCGCGTCATTCCAGTGAATACGTTCGTTTCGTGAAATAGCGTGATTCACGGCTTGGGCGCTGATCCCGAAATAGTTAGCCACGTCGACTTGGTAATCGAAAATGACAACCGGAAATTCGTCGTATAATACGTTGTCTTTATCGTATAATTGTTGGTAGACCGCATAAAAGCGTGTAAGTTTCATAACCCCTCATTTCTGTTCTCCGTTTTTAAAAGTTAAATTATTGTAATGAATTGTGTAATTGTTTGAAAATCGCCCATGTCGTTAATAATCCGACACCCCCTGGGACAGGTGTATATTCGATGATTCCGTCAGCTAGTGTATTCGGTTCAAGATCACCGCGTAATTTTCCGTCAACACGATGGATACCGACGTCGATGATTAATCGTCTCGTGCGGTGTACGATGTCATCTGTTTCGTTTACCGAGAAAAGCTTTCCAGTAGCTACGACGACGTAATCGTACGAGTAGAATTCGTTACCGAACTTAGAACGCGAATCGAACGTTTCGACGCGATAACCGTGGCAGTTTAAGATGACAGCTAGCGGTTTTCCGACTAATTCAGAACGACCGAGAATCGCTACACGTACATCGCGGCGACGTAGACCGTGAGCTTCGCAGTGTGACTCGATCAGTTTATGTACACCGTAAGCGGTACATGGTACAAATTTCGGTAATTCGTGCGGTCGTTTTGCGCGGTATAACTTGATAGCGGCTTTGTCACCAAGACCGTCGATGTCGTAATCTTCTGGTAATGAGCGCGCTTTAATATCCAACCATGAAGACGTCGGTTTCTGGATCATTTCAATCGTAACCTTTTCGTCTGAGTTGTAATGGAACGGTTGGTCGTGCTTTACGATCACGTTCATTCCGTGTTTCTCAGCGAGTTGTTTCTTCTTGTTGACGTACACTTTCGACGCTTCGTCGTTATCGTCTGACGTATGAATGATGAACGTTTTACCTGATAAGTCGAATGTTTCGTCGATGTTTACGTAGTCGCGGATATTTAGTTTGTTGTTCATGATTGTTCCTCCGTTTTTTTTTTATTTTGTTTTATTTACGATAAGCTTTCCGTGCAGAGTTTAGCGATATAGTCGCAGAAGTCGCTCGGTATGCGTGACCGTTCAACAGAACCTTTCAACCCTTGTGTTCCAGTACGTGAGCCACGCGGTGCAGCAACGTGACAAGGTGCGCCGTTCTTACACGGAGCTTTGAACTGCGGATCAGGGTGGTTAGTCCAGATATCGGTCGGTTTCATTCGCGTATCACCGTATTAACAGTAAGTGATAGTGTAGCGTGGGATATCGCGCACGAAACGTTGTTTTCTCATTCCACCACGAGGGTTCTCGATGAAGAAGTATGTCGGGTTCAAATCGTCGATCAACTGTAAAGTGTGAAGATTAGCGTTATCGCAGAATTTCGCGTAATCGGACTTTGGAGCAAGATGTCCGTCATCTTCACGTGTGCGGTGGTGACTAATCGCCGCAATCGAATAACTCGTACAGTCAGGGCTTAGCCAGATAATATCAGGACGACCGAAACGTTCGAGAATATCGTCTGCCGTAATTGTTGAAATGTCGACGTACCAGTCGATGTTTGCGTGTTGTGTATCGTAGTCGATAGAATATACCTCGTGTCCGAGAGCTTCGAAAGCCTTTCCAATCGAACGTGTACCTGCGTACAGTTCAAGAACTTTTAATTTTTTCATATTCATTCCTCCGTTTTTATTTCGTTTACTTATTCAGTATAGCACGGGTTACAGACTTCGTCAAGCAAAAAAGACGGATTTTACACCGTCTTGAAGAATTTTTTATCTATACGCCAGTTGAACCGAAACCGGCGTCACCTCGCACATCGTCTTTCGTTTTGACGTAGTTATGTGTCACGTGTTTCTGAATCACACCTTGTGCGACACGATCACCAACGTTCACGTGGAACGGAGCTAATCCGGCGTTGAACAGAATTACGCAGATTTCACCGCGATAATCAGCGTCAACGATTCCAGGAGCGTTTAAAACGAATACTTGTTTTTTCAACGCAAGACCACTGCGTGACATGATCGCTAAATATTCGTCGTTCTCGATTCCAGCGTCGAAATATAAGTTGGTATGAACGAGTGCTGAACGACCAGGGTCGATTGTGACAGCTTCACTTGCCGAAATATCGAATCCAGCTGATCCGGAAGTTTCACATGCAACGTCTAACGTGAATGGTTCTACCATACTACTTGCGATCATTTCGCGTGATAACCACATCGACCATTCATCGCTTGTATGGATCAGCCAAGTGTCATCGTTACCGTCGTAATGAATCAACGTCTGCGCTGTCCCTGCCATGTCGAACTGTTCGCACGGGAATGTTACGTACGAAGTTGCGAACGCGATATCTCCGTCGACGTCGAGGAATCCGTTATCCATCATATCTTCGACAGTAGCGAGTCGTACACGTTGTTTCGGTTTTAATTCTTTGTATTGTTTTGCGCTAATCATACTAATATACCTCCAAAATACCACACTTCATCGCGGTTCATTTTTAATTTCCAAGTGCGTCCAGTTTCGAACGTCACCGTAAGTACATATTTGTCCCAGTCTATTTCTTCCATTTCCGTCGATACGACGTGTTCGAAGTCGAGCGTGTTAACGAATACCGTGAACATTTCTGCGATGTCTTCCGGTTCGTTACGGTAATAAGGTGTGAAGAACGTGTCAATGAACGTTAACACCTCGATCTCGGTCATTATTCACCCTCCGTAAATGGTCGCATGAAATCTTCAACGACAGACAATGCCGTCAAGAAATCTACGTCTGTCGCAACCTCGTCACGTACAGCTAGAATCGCTTCTTCGTCGAATTTAATCGCGATCGGGTGAATTGCGTTTACAGCGTTCACCGCTGCTTTAATTTTATCCGCTGCGTCTGTCACAGCTTCTCGGTAATCAGTAAATAATTGTTCGTAGTTCATGGTAGTAACCTCCAAGTGTATGTCGTTTAACGTCCGCCGACGAGTATTGTCGTTATTAGTCCCAGAAAGTTTCTGAGTCAGTTTCGATACTGCAGTCGACGCAGTATTCTGTTCGTTCTCGCATTTGGTCGGCGGTCTGATAACACGTCTTTACGACGCGTCCGTTAACCCATCGACGACGTTCATGGAAACAACGTCCGTGATTCGGTTTGGGTTGTTCCGACTTACTTCCTATCTTCTGCGTATAACGTACCAATGCGTGATAATATTCGTCCCGTTCTTGTTCTGACGGGAAATACTGGTCAAGGAACATCTCACCGTCGATAGTTGCTTGGACGCAGTACATGTTATATTTTTCGTATGTGTATATATTTACCGTCATGTTCTCAATCCTCCAAATATACTTCTTCACGTTCGAAAAATTCGTACGGTGAAATGTCGAGCGCGCAACACATGCGTACAAACGCTGATAACACCAACGTATTGTTTTCGATATACTCGAGCCACTGATCCTTGCGTGGTCGTGTAACGGCAACGAGATCGTCGAGTGTCATTTCCTGATATTCCAACACTTCGAGAAGTCGTTCGCCGAATTTAACGTCTGTCATTCGCAACGCGTCGTAGGCTTCCGCTATTTCACGCCAACGTTCAAGCGATGTATTGTTCGTCAACCCAGTTTCTTCGAACGTTTTCACGACGCTGCGTGGCGGTAATCCGCGGTCGATGAATAAATCGCGTGCTGAATCGAACTCGCCGTGGTATTCGCGGAGTTCACGGCAATAGTTCGCGAAGTCGAGTCGGAAGTTTTCCGGTTTCTCGGAATGCCAGATTCGACGTGGTGGTGTCTTAACTTCGACGTCGTCTGCCTTGTTTAAACGCGCGATGAAATTTTCGTTTTTCAGCGTGCAGAAACGTAAATACATTTCGGCGGTAATTTTCTTGTCGATTCCGGCTTTCACGCTGCGAATCTTTTCAACCGGAACGTGTAACGCGTTTGCGTA
>JBOFGC010000093.1:0-7653 GCA_051648945.1 Bacilli bacterium | reverse complement strand
GAACTTGTTGCATCAACATCTCATTTGGAATGGCTAACCATTCCATTTGAAAATACTGACGTCGTTCTGGACTATAGCGATAATGGTCATGCTCCGAAAATTGTAGTCTCGCTTTAAAATATGGATGATAAAAGTGCCCTTCGTATAAACATTGCTCTATTTCATAAAAATTCATCGTTCTTCGTTTCTTTTCGTATACCCTATTGAGCCCTTCATTCCACTTTAATACTTCAAACGTTGAATGAAGAAACAATACACTTTTATGCCAACCGTGCTTTACTAAAAACGTACAAATGTCATCTAACGTTACACATTCCCCTTTGTCATTTTTCAATGAAAATGGACGTATTTTCACACGATTGAATGCTAACCACTGAACATCAGCACATACCCAACTTCCAATGAAAATCGACAATTTCTTATGTAGCATCTTCGACGAGACAATGCGCTCAAACACTAATGCCTCAACACATTGCCGAACAACTCGTTCTTCGTTTTCACTTATATTATCCATGAAGTAGTACCGGCTTTTTCTCATTTTCTATTAAAAATGGATTAGGAATGTTTACAAACTCTATCGCCTCACCCGCTGCAGTGAGCTCATCCATTTGCAACATTGTACTTAACAAGTTTGCTTTTACGAGATGTGTAGTTTGATATAATATATATTTCCGAAACGCAATGCCTCTATTTTCATTGTGAAAGTTCTGTTGTTCTAAAAAGTCATTTACGAGTTTCAAAATATCCGATTCTTCGACTTCACACATTTCTGCAATGATTTGCACGACAGCAAAACATTGATTATAAAACAAGTAATAGGTTAAGCGTTTCTGAATGATTTCATCCGGATAAAAAAGCTGTTGCAAGCGATGTAAATTCGGATTTTTTGCTACGAATGATTTCTTTGCTGATTCACTCAAATAGTAGCCCTGATTGTCGCGAAAAAAACATGTACAATCGATCGAATCCAGCGTGATAAGACAATTTTGCATATGTGCTTCGAGTGCAATCCCGTACGTGTCATAGAGATAGAGAATAGGTCCAATCATTCGCTGCAAATACATCGTAAACCATCGTTTTGCAACAACGGCGATGGAATCTCCACTAAGAATAACTTGCTCTTCAATGAACGCTTTCAATGCATTGTTTCGATCTAAATCTTGATGAAGTAATGCAACGACAGCCATCGTAGCATCGTCGTTGTGGATGGGGTTTTGACGAACAATCAATTCAAAACCTTCTATACTAGGAATACTTGCATAACTGCTGTCTTCAATGAAAATAAAGTGTGAAAATACTTTGTCATCAGCAACACTTCGCAATAGTTTTCCAACTTCAATTCCTGCATCTAGTTCATATTTTTTTATCATACGAACAGAGTTCGTCAATTTCACTGGTAAAGAAAACTTATACATACGCGTTCCTTCAACACAACAAACCGTTCGTACAGACGAGGTTGGATACACATACTCACCACGCAAACCGAGGGCAACAATCGCTTCACTTTCCAGTAACTTTTTCACATCTTTCTGTTGCATTAACCATTCCGCCTGCACAGGATGAAGAGCTACAATCTTCATTCCCTCACGTTCGGAAATCTCCTCTCGACAAAGTGGCAACATGTCTTCCAAACAATTCCCCTCATCTACATGTCGTTCTTTCAACAATTCCTTTTCTACCTGAAAATAATACAGTTTAAAGCGCTGTTTTCCTGTTGCTTTATACGCAGAATGCCACGTTTGAAAACCGAAATTACTTTTTGCAATCGGATGAAACCAATGACCAAAAACAATATTTTGCTCACTGTTTCGAAACGTACAACATTTTTCACCATTTACTACGTGTAAAGCTTCCTCAATTTCATGAATCGATGCAAAGACATGGGTCAAAATGTGTTGAAAGTACTGAAAATGCATGCCTATCTTTTCGCGCAAATGACAAAACACCGCTTCAAGACTGTAGTACAACAAGTCTTCATACAGCTCATTCCACACGTGTTCTCCATTTTTTTTTCGACGCGCTGTAGCTACAACACTTAGTCCAATCGTAGAACGCTTTGAAAATTCAACTTCAAGCACCCCTCTTTCATTTGGTAGATTGAGAAGCAATCTATTTTCCGTATCCCATCTCCAAAGGTTTTCTTTCAGCTCTCGAAGAATACAATTTATCAGTACTTCAAAAACACGTTTATGAATTCTTTCTTTCGTATCACTCATTTCATTACACCTTCTTTCACTGAAAACGATACACGTGCCTCCATTTGAAAAGAAAACATCAATCAGTGATTGATGTTTTCGAAAGACTTATTGAAACGCTTTTTGAATTTCAGTAAGTGCTTTTTCACGCTCAATCGGATCCCATAATCCCCATGTCGTGCTTAATTGGTACACATTTTTATTTTTCACAGCAGTTAAACTGTTCCAAACATCGCCTTTTGTCACAGAGTCATAATACTCACCGCTATTAAAATACGATAAATCGAGAATATAATCTGGATTATATTCAAGTAGACCTTCGATGGATATATTCACACCAAAATCATCTGGAAGATTTTTCGTCGGTGTCAATTGCAAATCATCGTATAAAAGTTCATTTACGGCATGATTAATTTTGCCATACACTCGGATATCTTTTTTATTAATCGAAACCGCCATTACATTCTTATCGCCAATTTTCGCTTTAATTTCAGAACCGATTTTTTCTGCTTTTTCTTTTAGTGATGCTAAAACAGCCTCACCTTCTGCTTTTTTCCCTACTGCTTCCGTAAGTTTTAAATGATCTTCTTTCCAGTCTCCACCTACTTCAATGGCAACTGTTGGAATAACCGTTGCTAACTCATCATACACCGCTTTATATCGGTCACTTACAATGAGTAAATCTGGCTCCAGTTTTAATATTTCTTCTTTACTAATTTCGTCTGCATACGGAATTTGTACGACTTCACTCAATTGATCTTTCAAGTGCGGTGCAAATTGACCATCATATGTCATTACAGCATAGGGTTTTACACCGACAGAAACTAAAGAACCTTCCCACGTCACGTGTGATAATACGACGACTTTCTTTGGATCTGCTGGTACTTCTGTTTCACCATATAAATGCTTCACAACAACTTTTTCCTCAACTGGCGCTGTTGTTTCTTCCTTTTTTGTGCCACATCCTGTAAGTGCGAGTAAAAATGTTGCGACTACAAGGACCATTGTACGAATTGACTTCATTTTTTCCATTCTCCTTTGCAAATGATATTCATTCTCAATTATAGAAAAAATCAGACAACTTCCAATGTAATAATCTAACTACTTTCATGTGAAAAGTTACCTTAATGCATCAAAGGACTGTGAAAAGTCATGAAGCATCTTTTCTCTTCCGATTGGTCCCCATGGGTCCCAATCTTTACTTCTCGGAATATACACACTGCGATTTTTCACTGCTTTCAATTGATTCCAGCTCGGATGTTGCTCAATTTTTCTTATCTCTGTCTCTGCCGACCAAAGAATATACAGATGATCCACATCAAGGGTTGCTAACATTTCTATCGTAATCACTTCATAGACGTCCTCACACGTAAATATGTACGGTGATAATTCCCACTTTTCAAAAAGAAGTTTCGTAATCGGATGTTTTTGTGGATGATACATCCGAATTTCTGTTTGTCGTAGCCAAAGTACACTCCACGTTCCTTTTTTCCAATCTGAAGGAATTTTCATTTTCACATGCTCTTCTAGTCGATGTACTGCTGCTATTATTTCTTGACATTGCTTTTCTTTATCGACCGTTACTGCGATTGAGCGGAAAAGTGTTTCCCAGTGAACCGTCTGTTGAAGACAATGTACAGTTCCTTGAAATTGTTGAATCACGTGGTGAGATTGGACGTGCATGGGAGTATGAAGAACTGTGTCTACTGCATATTTTTCAAAGATATCAACATTTAATGTCTGATACGCATCATAACAATATGTACCGATTAGTTCTTCTTCGAGATAACTTGGTAGTCCTTTTGCGTAGCATGTAGGATAGGATGGCGCTACAATCGGTTGTATGCCGAGACTCAGGAGATGGTCTTGTAAAAACATTTGACTAGCAATACCAATTCGCTTTTTAAAGCGTTGTTGAAACATCGCCGGCGCAATGCCAAAGCGATTTTTAAACTGCTTACTGCAATGAAATTCATCGGAAAATCCAACATATTCACTCAATGACCGCAGTGTAATTTCTTTATTTTGAAGTAGTAACGTTTTACATAATTTCATTTTTTCTAGTAAGAGATATTCTTTTGGACTTATATCATACATTCTTTTGAACGCCCGCGTAAATGCTGGTGAAGTCATTCCTACTTTTTTCGCAAGTTCTGTTATGACTAACGGTTTACACAGATTTTCTTTTATATAGCTTTTAATGTGCATCATGCTCATTGTGTATAACTCTGTCCGAATTTTTTCTAATAGTTGAAAGACCGAAATTATATATTCATAGTCTATACCGTTTTCTTTTCGCCGCTCTTGCATACAGCATGTATTCCAAAGATGAATGAGGTCTGGCGATTGAATATAGGACGTTTTTGCCCGCGCTCCATCTTTTATGACTCTCTGAAACTCTTCAGAACTTTGCATGACATAGAGACAACTACTCTCGTGTGCGGTAATACGCCCTTTCGTTTCTATATGCTTCAAAAAAATATGATATTGTGTAAATGCTTCATCTTCCTCATCAAATTGAAGTAGACCTTCTCCTGAAGCAATATAAAGAATTATGTAATTACTACGTTCAAGACAAAGCGAAAGACTTTCTCCTCTTTGAAGTTGATACTTATGAATGTGGAATGCTTCATGCACTGAAGTAACAATACTTCCTCCCAATACAATCCCTCCCCTGAAATAGATTGACTTTTCTGTCATTATTTTATACATTATAAACTAAATGAAAATGATTCTCATTAACTTTTTGAAAAAGGAGCAGTTTATATGCGTTTACTTTCACTTTTTTACGCAAAATTCTCGTTTCCACTTTTATTATTTGGACTCATGACGGGATGCTTGTTACTTAGTTTTCTTTCCATTCGCTATGGCGTCGTTTCCATTTCAGCTCATGATTTCACATCTTTTTTCACTGATTTTCAGCAGTTAAATATTGCGCATCAACTTCTAGAAGAAGTTCGTATTCCACGTTTAATCGGCGGGTTATGGGTCGGACTTAGTCTCGCTGTTTCAGGTGCAATTCTTCAAGCAATTACACGCAATGAATTGAGTGATCCTTCCATACTCGGCATCACGCAAGGGGCAAGTTTAGCAATTACAATCGCAATTGCCGCAACGTCGCTCACTTCCTATTGGCATTTATTTTTTGTATCGTTTCTTGGTTCTTCTGTCGCTTCACTTTGCCTATTCCTTATTCTTTTCGTCTGGAAAATTTCACTAGATAGCACAACGCTCGCACTCGCTGGAACGAGTTTTAGCATTTTATTTTCATCGATTGCAACTGGTATTTCTATTTACTTTAATTTTTCGCAAGATTTACATTTTTGGTTTTTTGGCGGTTTGTCGGGTGTAAAGTGGGAACATCTTTTGCCCATTCTTTTCGTAGCACCTGTTTGTTTTGTCCTTATTCTCTTCATTAGTCGTAGCGTTACTTTACTTTCGCTGAATGAAAATACTGCCAGCAGTTTAGGTGTGAACACAGTCCGCACACTTATTTTGTCTTTTACTTGCGTTGTTTTACTTTGCGGAAGTGCTGTTGTTATTGGTGGTTCTGTTACTTTTATCGGTTTGCTTCTTCCTTTTATCGCTAAAAAAATGGTCGGTAATGATTTCCGAAAAGTGCTTCCGATTAGTGCTATTGGTGGTGCATTGCTCCTAACAGCAAGCGACATTGCCGCTCGCTTCGTTGCCGCACCGATTGAAACACCACTAAGTGCAATTACTACCATTCTTGGTATTCCGATGTTTTTGTACTTATCCATTCGAAAGGACAAACATACGCATGCATAAACAAAATCAACAAACAAAAAAAGTTCTTTCTCTCATTTTGATACTCACAACACTTCTTTGTTTTAACGCAATGTATCGCGCAATTTCCATTGATCTCACAAAAATTTTCTCAGCGGATTCACAACATACTGTTACAAATACTGTTTTTTGGCAATTACGATTACCACGCACGCTTTCTGCGATGTTCGTCGGTGTTGCGTTAGCACTTGCAGGATTTCTTATTCAGCGTATTACAAACAATCCTCTTGCTGACCCTGGCATTATCGGTACGACTTCTGGCGCAAGTTTAGGAACCATTATATGGATTTATAGCGCGACTACATTTGGTTTATCATCTGTCGATTTCTTGATTCCAATTGTTGCCTTTCTCGGCGCTGCACTTTTTTCTACTTTGGTTCTTGCTCTTTCTGGTGCGAACAAAATGAAAAACACAAATAAACTTCTCCTAACTGGTGTAGCGCTTCAACTTTTATCAACAGCCATCATAATGATTTTACAATTACGAATGGATCCAAAAAGCTTCCAAAAAGCCGCCATTTGGCTTTCTGGCACGTTGTACGCAACCGATTGGCGCGACACTCTTTTAGTAGCCATTCTCCTTTGTTTCGTTCTCCCCTTTCTGTTTTATAAAGGGCGAATACTCGACGTACTTAACATCGGAGAACATGGCGCAACCTCGCTAGGTGTCGATGTTCGTACAGAGAAATACATTTTACTTTTTACATCCGCACTGCTTTCCGGTGTTTGTGTGGCGATTGGTGGTGGAATTAGTTTTATCGGCCTCATCGCTCCTCATATTTCAAAAAGAATCTTTCCTAGTTCTTATCGCACGCAAATTCTTGGAACGTCGTTATGTGGTGCTGTATTGTTATTACTCGCCGATACAATTGCGCGTCATTTATTCTCACCGGTTGAACTTTCGGTCGGTATCATTATCGCAATCATTGGTGCACCGTATTTCCTCTATCTATTGATTCAAACAAAATGAAAAATCCTGCGTGTCAATGAATGTAGCATTCTATGACGCGCAGGATTTTCACAGTACTATATGCCCTTATACAACAGGTCCTTTACTTCCAATCACATTGTAATAACTTTGATTGCTGTCCAAAATAAAGGATGGTTTTTGATCATTTTTTCGTTCACGATGACCTTGAATATGGATGGGTGACTTCTCCCAAGCTTTCCAATCCGATTCATTTTCCCACATAATCATAATTTTCACTTCATCCGCTTCTTTCGTTCTTAACTGCTCTAAAACAGAAAGAGAAATAAAACCTGGTTGTTTTTCGATAATTCCTTCCCCAGCAAAACGCTCAATAAAGCGCTCTGCATTCCCTTTTTCAATCTGAAACGTTTTCATTTGAATAAACATAATGACACACTCCTTTTTTTTTATTGTAACGAAAATGATAATCATTATCAATTGTTATTTTCTATTTTTTCAAATATGAAAAAAAAAAGAAACCCAGATGTATGTACACAACTGGATTTCTGTTCCAAATACTTATGAATCTAGTATTTCTCCGTTTGATGCTATGACTTTTACATAGAACAGACATGTAGTCAAAGCGGCCGAAAACTGAATAGCGTCTTCTCTCAATTATTTTCGAAAATAATAACCATTACTACATTCCATACTAATAATTTCGTTATATTTCCGTTCACT
>JBOFGC010000092.1:0-1807 GCA_051648945.1 Bacilli bacterium | reverse complement strand
AGGAACCGAGCGTCGACACATTTTCATTTCGCAGTACCTTCAGCATGCTCTGTACCGTACTTCCTGTCGTATAAATATCGTCCACAACAACATACTTTTTATCTCGATTCAGCTCGAAATTATTTCGTTGAAAAACATGTTCTAACTGTGTTCGCTCTTTCCGTGACTGCAATCCTTGCGTAATATTCTCCGTTTTCTCAAACGCATTCCAATACGGTACACGCGTAAATTCGGCGATCACTTGCGCAGGATTAAACCCCCGTTCCCGCTCCTTTTCTGGATGCATCGGCACATAAATACAAACCACATCGTCACCATACAACTTCCGAAAGCGCTCATACACACACTTTTTCACAAGTGAATCAATCACTTTATCACCGTACAATTTATAGCGATTCAACCACTCTTTCCAAAAAGGGGTATAGTCGAACACACTGCGTTGCGCAACAACATGCCCCGCTTCATTCCAGCGCTTGCAATCTTCACACAGCGCATCCCCAATTTTTTCACAACACACACATCGCAAAGCTTCTTCACGCACACATTGATTGCTACACTCTTCGCAATATTGAACGGAATATGGTTGCATTAAAAAAGCCCACGTAATTTCCTCTGAAACGGGTTCATTGCAATACAGACACTGACTCACTCGGCACCTCCCGCACATCAGGCAACGTTTGACGCGCTACATTATTTTGCATATGAATGGTTCGGAGTGCCTCGCTCATATGATCCGACAACCCATTATGCACCCATAAAATTTCACCATCCGGACTATCTGCACTTCGTCCCACACGCCCACTCATCTGAATAAGCGCCGCACTCGAAAACACTTCATGGTGCGCATCAAACACAACCACATCTGTCCGCGGAACAGTTACGCCTCGCTCTAACATCGTCGTCGTAAAAATAAACTTTACTTCATTCCGGCGAAATTTCTCGATTTTTTCTTTTCGTTCTGGGTCTTTGCTGTGTGTGGCTACGAGGGAGAATTGGTCCGCTAACTTCGCGGCTGCTTTTTCTAAAAGTTCTATAGTAGGAAAAAACACAAACGTCTGGCGTTGGCATTTTTGTAGAATTTGAATCATCTTTTTCGGTTGTTTCGCACGTAACATTCTTTGTAATGAAAAGGCCCATTTCATACGTGGCACAGGTAACACATAACGATGATAACGTAAAGGAATCATAAACGTCGCTTTTGAAAACTGTTGTCGAAGTTTGCGACTTGGTGTCGCCGTCAAATAAACGAGTGGACAATTCTGTTTACCCGAAGCCTGAATGGCCGCAAACAAATCTGCATCATTCGCTAGCGGAAACGCATCCACTTCATCCACAACAATCGCACTGAACACACCTCGCACACGCCACAATTGATGCACTGTCGAAAGAACAATATCTCCAAGTTCACCATTTTCCGGACTTTCACCAAACCATCCAACAACTTTTGCTCCTTGAAAATAATGGCGCAATCGCGGCAATAACTCCACAACCACATCTCGGCGCGGCGTTACAAGTGCAACTACTTTTCGTTGTCTTAGCATTTCCGTTATTCCCGGAAACAGTAACTCCGTTTTCCCCGCACCACAAACTGCCCAAAGCAGCATTTCTCCTTCTTGTCGAAACGTGTCAATTACAACTTCGCTCGCTGCTTGTTGTTCTGGTGATAGGTGAAGTGGCGGATGACTGAGCACTTTTTTCTCCGTAGTTGCTGGAGGGCCTGTCCACAAATATAATTCATCACAACTTCTGATTTTCCCCAAATGAAGACACCTACGACAATACGTACACTGCTTTTGACAACAGAGCG
>JBOFGC010000091.1:0-3650 GCA_051648945.1 Bacilli bacterium | reverse complement strand
AACAACTCTGTCTACATGCCTGAGAAACATACAGATTTTATTTTTGCTACGATCGCAGAAGAGTTTGGATTTATCGGGGCATGTGCTACCATTTTCTTATTTTTCTTACTCATTCACCGTATCGTAATTGTTACGCTTGATTGTGCAGACCGTTATGCATACTTAATGACGGTTGGTATTATCGGGTTACTTACGTTTCAAATTTTCCAAAATATTGGGATGACGATTGGGTTGTTGCCAGTGACGGGCGTTACTTTACCTTTTCTAAGCTATGGTGGTAGTTCATTGCTTTCGAATCTGCTCCTGATTGGTTTGGTGCATAGTATTCGTGCTTCGTATGAAGGGTATATGTTTGCTACTGGTGATATTGAGAAGTTACCGCAAGATTAATTAAAGAAGGCGTATTTCCTTTAGAAATGGGGAAATACGCCTTTTTCTATGAAAATAATTGGGATATCGCGTATGTTTGTGCGGAGCTTGGGGTACTGCGCCAGGCAACTCCGCGTGCCTTTCGGGGCGGCCGTGTGCCTCTTCGTCGCGATAAAACTGCTCCTGTGGGGGAAGCGCGTTTTCCGCCTGATTCCACGGGAGTCTCCGTTGCCTTTCTCCGTACCCTTCAACGAAGTGGTGATGGTCGCGTTAAACCTTTCATCGATGGGTTGTGAAAAAGGGCTACGCTCGCGTTCATGTGTATGTTCTATGTGAATTCTTGGTTACGCGAGACGTTATGCGGTAGTTAGTGTTACTGCGCCAGACGACTTCGCACGCCTTTCGGGGCAGCCGCAAGCCTCCTCGACGCGGTAAAGTTGCTCCTGCGGGGTCTTGCCTGGCGGCCTGTTCCACGGGAGTCTTCGGTGCCTGACTACGTCTCCCCTGGCGAAGTTATGAGCGCGCGTTAAAACTTTTCATCCGTAGGTTGTGTTAAAGGTACGCGCGCGTTTATAGTTTTGTATTATGAGAATATTTGAGTTCTCGCGTACCTTATGCGGAACTGGGTTTCGTCAGGAAAATCCTGACACTCAATGAGTTTGTTCTATGCAACCATGTCTTGTTTTGTGAAGACGTAGAAGCTTGTGAGAAATGCTAATAGTGACCATCCGCTTAAGCATAGGATTGAAAATGCTAATGTTAGTCCTTCGAATGGTGGTATTTGTCCGGATAAGAAGTCGGTGAGCTGTAAGTTTACACTAAAGATATACTTTGCTCCTTCCCATGAGCTCGCAAAGCCTTGTAGTATGCCGCCTGCGATTAAGCTTGCTACCATTGCACCCATTGCTGCTGGGGTATTGCGTATTAGCACACTGAGCATGAAACTGATTGTTCCTGTTGTGAGTGTGACGAACCATGCGAGTCCTGCTGCCCAAAGTACATACTGCCACTGTGGGATTAGGGAGACGTTACTTGTGTCTAGGCCATTTTCATTAATTGAAAAACCACTTAGAACGGGCATTGTCCAGCCGGCATAGCCGAATACGAGGCCGCTAAGTAAATAACTTAGTATTGCGACGAGAAAGACGATAATGCCTGAAAATAGTAGCACGGTTAAATATTTACTTAGAAATATTTTCCATCGTTTGACTGGGCGTGTGAGTAGTACTTTTATCGTGCCATCTGCTCGTTCACCACTGATGATATCTATTGCAATGATCATAATTAAAAGTGGTAGAAAAAATGAAGTGCTCTGTTGGATAAATTCACGTGCAAATGTCGGTGCACCTGGTTCCATTGGGTTAATATTGTTGTCTAGATAGTATTGTTGTTGTTCCATTCTTATTTTTAAAAACTTTTGAAACTCAGGTGATATGCCTGCAGCACCTATTCTGTTTTGTGTATCAATGATTTGCTGTTGAAGTGCTATGCGCCAATCATCCGTACCTATTTTTTCAATAGTAGTTTGTGATTGTTTCATTTGACCATACACAAACAATGGAATGAGAATGACTAAAATGGCAATGATTACGAACAATCTTTTTTTACGATAAATTTTTTCAAATTCATTATATACAAGTAAAGTCATTTCTCTCATCAAATTTCCCCTCCTGTTAGTTCGATAAATAGGTCTTCGAGTGTAATTTTGACGGGAATGACACTGTAGACATCGATGTTTGCTTGAATAAGTGCAGTGATAACGGTTTGTATTTGCACGTTCTCCCCTTCGATATGTAAATCATCTTCTTTGACTACTACATGCCATGTAGTACCCAATTGTTCGATTACACTTTTTGCTACTTCATTATCGCACGTACGAAGAACATGACGTTCTTTTCGTTCGTTGATAAGATCATCTACACCGCATATTGTAACAAGTTTTCCACTATGGATAATCGCAACTCTGTCGCATAGTAATTGGACTTCGCTAAGTAGATGACTTGATATAAATACCGATAAATTTTCATTTTCAACAAGTGTAGCAATAAATTGACGTAACTCTCGAATACCTGCTGGGTCTAGTCCGTTTGTAGGCTCATCAAGGATTAACAGTTTTGGGCGACCTAATAACGCTTGTGCTATGCCTAGACGCTGCTTCATTCCTAGTGAGTATGTTTTTACCTTCTCGTGTATTCGATGTTCTAGATGGACAATTTCGACTACTTCTTGAATGCGAGCATCATCTACATTCCCTAACATTCGGGCAAATTGTTTTAAATTTTCCCATCCTGTTAAATATCCATAAAGTTCGGGATTTTCAACAATGCTCCCGACTGCGCGCATCGCTTCTGTAAATTCCGTCTTAACGTTGTATCCTGCAATATGAACACTACCTTCCGTTGGCGCAATGAGACCGACTAGCATCCGAATTGTCGTCGTTTTCCCTGCACCATTAGGACCTAAAAAACCGAACACTTCACCTTGTTTAACTGAAAATGATAGATTTTCAACAATGTTCTTCTTTTTAATCGTTTTGGTTAATTGTCGAACTTCAAGTACATTCATTCTGTTTTTCCACCTTTCACAAGTGTTGCTTGCATACTTTGAAATAATCGTTCGCTCATCAATGCATAGCCGTCACTGTTTGGATGGAAGTAATCGGTATATAAATAACGACGACCACTATTTTGAAACAGATCAAAGGTTGGCACAATATAGATATTTTTATCTTTTGCTGTTTCTTGTTCTAAAATTTGATTCCAAGAGTGTACGACTTCATTTGTGCCTGGTAGTTCTTTAAATGTATCAAAAGGATTGTAAAGACTCATCCAATAAATGGGTGCATCGCTGTTTAATGCTCGAACTTTCTTTATAAAAGTTGCAATATTTTCTTGAAACACAGAACTATTTTTTAATAAATCCATCGAATTTACTTCCGTCAGAGACTCCCATCCTGGAAAAAGATCATTCCCTCCGATTGTTAGTACAATGACATTACTTCTTTGGATCGTATATTGAATACCTGGTTTGTCCAATTGCACCAACAAATCATTAAGTGTTGCACCACTAACCGCCAAGTTGGTCAATTGAACATCATTCTTGTATACCTTTTTTATTTTGTCAGTTATGCGTTTCGTATATCCTAATCCTTCGTCATCACCAATTCCTCGAGTTAATGAATCACCGAGCGCAGATATAACCAATTCTTCTGTCAGTACCGATTTAGTTACTTGAGGTTTCTCAGTTGTAAATTCCCCTTTTTTCGGTGAAATTATATTTAT
>JBOFGC010000090.1:0-1503 GCA_051648945.1 Bacilli bacterium | reverse complement strand
AGTTAAGAACGCGCGAAGGTGCAACGATTCTCGGTGCAGCTGTTATCGATGACATTTTAGTAGTAGTGGGACTTGCATTTTTAATGAGTTTTGCAGGTGGAGAAGCGAGCATTACGGCAGTTGTTATTAAAAAAGTGGTCTTTTTTGCTGTAGCAATTGTCATAGGCTTAAAAGTTGTTCCGTGGATTCTTGAGAAACTTGTTAATTTAAAAGCGACAGAAACAGTCATTTCAGCGTCCTTAATCATTATGTTTGTGTATGCATATGTGGCAGATTTAGCGGGTGTAGCAACAATTATTGGCGCTTATTTAGCAGGTATTTTCCTTAGCTTTTCACGCTATAAACATGAGATTTTTGAAAAAGTTGAAACAGTTGGTTATGCCATTTTTATTCCCGTCTTTTTTACAAGTATTGGAGTGAAAGTTGATTTTACAGGAATGGGCGAGAATATCGTTTTAATTCTTGTTCTAAGTGTAATTGCAGTTGCAACAAAACTTATTGGTGGCGTTATTGGCGCACGTATGACAGGCTTCAATATGCGCAGTGCATTGGCTATCGGTAGTGCGATGGTATCGCGTGGTGAAGTTGCGTTGATTATTGCGTCGATTGGAATTGCGAACAATTTAATTAGTGATGAAATGTTTGCGGTGATTGTTATTGTCGTTCTAATTACTACGATTGTTACGCCACTACTTATGAAACGCTTTTTTGAAGATAAAAAAGAAACTGTATAGAAGTAAAAAACCTTCAGCGTTATTACTTAGCTGAAGGTTTTTTTGTCGAAAAATCCAATGAAACTGTTGTCGATAAAAATTCAGATTTTTATGTATAAATGGACAACTATTTTTGAGAAAATTCTGATATAGTGGAAGTAGATTGTATGAGGAGGAATTACGATGAGTAATCATTGGCAGTTTGAAACACTACAAGTACACGCTGGACAACAAGTAGACCCAACGACAAAATCTCGAGCAGTTCCGATCTATCAAACAAGTTCGTATGTGTTCGATGACACAGAACACGCAGCCAATTTGTTTGCACTTAAAGAAAGTGGCAACATCTATACACGCATCATGAACCCAACATCGGATGTGCTAGAAAAGCGTGTTGCAGCACTTGAAGGTGGTATTGGTGCACTCGCTGTCGCATCAGGGTCAGCTGCAATCACATATGCTATTCTGAATATTGCGCAGGCAGGTGAGCACATCGTTGCTAGTAAATCGTTATATGGTGGAACGTACAATCTTTTTGCAGTAACACTTCCGAAATACGGTATAACAACAACATTTGTAGACCCCGATGTAGAAGAAGAATTCATAAATGCAATAAAACCTGAAACACGTGCAATCTTTATTGAAACAATTGGCAATCCTGGTATAAATCTCGTAGAAATGAAAAGAATTGCAGCAATTGCAGAACAATATGGTATTCCCTTAATTGTGGATAATACATTTGCAACACCGTACCTCTTTCGCCCATTTGAACATTGTGCACACATCGTTG
>JBOFGC010000089.1:0-6924 GCA_051648945.1 Bacilli bacterium | reverse complement strand
TACATTACCAATAGCACTTACATATCCGTTCTTCCAAAAGTACTTTGTTCGTGGGTTAACAGTAGGTGGCGTTAAAGAATAACAGCAACATGAAAAACAACGGGAGGTCATTAAAATGGCTAAAAAAAGCAAAAAAATGAAAAGTTTGATGCTAGCAATGAGCGCTTCACTCATGATTCCACTCGCAGCATGCGGTGGCGGTGACGACCAAAGCAAAGCAGGTAAAGATGATGTAACAAAACTCGTTTGGTATCATGTAGGAACAAAACCGAAAGACCTGGACTACGTATTAGAAGAAGTAAATAAGTACACAACTGAAAAAATTGGTGCAACAATTGACCTGAGAATGGTTGACTGGGGCGATTACAATAGTAAAATGCAAGTTGTAATCAGCTCAGGCGAAGAGTACGACATCGCTATGACGTCAAAAGATTACAACTACGCAGTAAATGCGCAAAAAGGTGCTTTTGTAGGCCTAAACGATTTAATGGATAAACATGCGAAAGAAGCAAAAGCAGGCATCGACCCAACATATTTTGAAGGCGCAACGATTGATGGCGAACTTTACGGTTTCCCAACGAATGCAAACATTGCTGGAGAAGAAGGTTGGAGTTTTAATAAAGACTATCTCGATCAGTATGGCATCGACATTAGTGATGTGCGTGACCTACAGAGTTTAGAGCCAGCTTTAAAAGCATTCAAAGAGCAAAACAAAGTAGAAACACCAATGGCAGCATCATCAACGTTTAAGTTGTATGCGCCAGTAGAGTATATCTTAGGTGATAACCTACCATTTGCTGTTCATTTATATGAAAACACAGATAAAATTGTAAGCATCTATGATTTACCTGAATTCCAAGAAACTTTAAAAACAATGCACAAATATTACAATGCAGGGTATGTTTCAAAAGACGCAGCAACATCAATTAACGATCCGTATCCATTAACATCAAACAACTGGTTTATGCGTAAAGAAACGTTAGGAACGTATGCAGATGTAGCATTATCACGTATTGCGAAATTCCCAATTGAATCAAAAGCAATGAGCGACCGCGTAAAAACGACAAACAGTGCAACAATGTCATTACAAGCAATTAGTACAACATCGAAAAATAAAGAAAAAGCAATGGAGTTTTTAAACCTACTTAACACAGATGAGAAATTAGCAAATATGTTAGCGTATGGAATTGAAGGCGAACATTTCGAATTAGATGGAGACAAACGTATTACAATGCTAGACCGCTCTTCTGACTATGTAATGCCAGGTTGGGCAATGATGAACCAAGACGTTCTTTACTTAGATAAAAACTTACCAGAAGACTATCGTGAAAAGAGTAAAGAATTCAAAGAAACAGCAATTGTAAGTCCAGCATTAGGTTTCATTTTTGATACGAAGAGTGTTCGTTCTGAAGTAGCGGCTGTACAAAACGTAATCAGTCAATACCAATCATCTCTTCATACAGGAACAGTTGACCCAATGAAATACATCCCAGAAATGAACAAAAAGCTTGAAAAAGCAGGGATGAAAAAGATTATGAACGAAATGCAAACACAATATGATGCATGGCGTGCAGAAAAATAATGCAAAGATAGAGTACATGTAAAAAGGGGAGTGTTCTCCCCTTTTTACCATTTGAAGTGAGGGATATTAGATGAAAAATAATTTATTTGATGGGTTTTTTAATTGGATATATCGCGTGGCTTATGCCAATGTTATGTGGTTTGGATTAACGTTACTCGGTGGCATTGTATTCGGGATTTTTCCTGCAACAATTGCGCTTACGGAGTTAGTAACCAAATGGAAAAAAGGAGAAACGGACCTTTTTATCGGACGCACGATGTGGCGTAGTTATGTTGCGAATATGAAACGTGGAAATATCGTCGCAGCAGTGTACTACAGCGTAATGCTAATTAGTGGATTAAATTTATTCATAGCACTCAATCAACAATCATTTCTTTTTCTAATGATCGACTTCTTGCTCATCTTTGTCATGATTTTAGCAACAAGTGCTGCACTTTGGAGTGTTATCATGCTCGCTGAATATGACGTATCGCTCGGCGCATTGTTAAAACTGAGTTTTGGAATGAATTATTTTGATTTGAAAAATACATTCATTAAAGGCATGGCATGTTTTTTAGCAATCCTGATTACGTTAAATTTTCCAGCGATGCTTATGTTTGGTTTAGCTGTAGCGATTTGCTTTCTCAATGTCCATTTCAGCAAATCAGCGCTACTTCATCTCGATCAGTGGAGTGCATCTGAAGTATAAGAACAAAAAGAAGAAAGGTGAACATTCACCTTTCTTCTTTTTGTTCTTTCGGCCATCTTTTCGCTTTTTTTACAGCCTCTTTTAAAAGTATTTCCATTTGCGCATTCACGCTTCTTAATTCATCGTCGGCCCATTTTTGTAATGCGTCATACAGTTTAGGGTCAATGCGAAGCGGATAAGACTTACGTTTTGTCATAGTTAGTGTATAGAGCCGTTATTAATGATAGGCTGCGTTCCTTTTTCAGAAATGATTGCTACCATTAGATTATTAATCATTTGCGCCTTTTTGTCATCATCGAGTTCAATAATATCTTGTTCAGCCAGTTGATCAATCGCTCCTTTAATGAGCCCAACTGCTCCATCAACAATGACTTTTCGCGCGGAAAGGATGGCTTGTGCTTGCTGACGTTGCAACATAGCAGATGCAATTTCAGAAGAATATGCAAGGTGAATGATTCGTGCTTCAATAACTGTGACACCTGCAAGTTGGAGGCGTTCTTGTAAGTCTTCGGCTAAAATATGAGCAATTTCATCGCTGTTTTTACGCAATGTCATTGTTGTTGTATCACCAAAATGATCGTAGGCATACTGACTAGCAATATGACGAATGCCGATTTCACTTTGAATTTGAACAAATGATTCGTATTTTTCTACATCAAAAGTTGCTTTTGCACTGTTTTCAACTTTATAAACGATAACCGCTGCAATTTCAATGGGATTCCCTTCAAAGTCGTTTACTTTTAATTTTTCGCTGTTGAAATTTGTGACACGTAGTGAAACACGTTTTCGAACTGTAAAAGGAAGTGTTAGCCAAATACCAGGTTCACGAATCACACCTACATACGTACCGAGTAGTGTAACGACATTCGAAGCGTTGGGCTGAACAATCGAAAACCCAGAACACACAACACCTCCGATACAATACAGAACGATTGGTAAAATAAGTCCCATTTCATTCTCTTTAAAAGCTGCGTCTAAGAGTAAATAAGTAGCTAAGATAAATAGCGCTGTGATTCCTGCAATACCGACATAACCATTTAATTTCACTGCATTTTTTTCATTCATTTGTAAGCACCTCTCATATCAATGTGATATCACAATCATATCACGTAATGTTTAGAATGCAAGGTATTTTTCTGATACTACAATGCTCTTTTGAACAATCTATCTCTTCAATTGTTAGTTGAAAAATCATATAGATGCTGTCCAAGTTTAAAAGAAAATCAATATAGACATTGTTTTCCGAATTTTGTAATATTACTTATAAGGAAGGTGGAGTATTTGGACAAAATGATAGGTGAAGTATCTCAAAGGATAACTATGAAGGATGTTTCTGAAAAAACAATTGAGAGATTGAAAAGTGAGATCTGGTATCATGGTACAACGATGGAGAACTATTTAGACATACAAAATAATGGGATACAAACGCTAAAGAACATAGGTTCATCCGTTGATTTCGGTCCTGGATTCTACCTTGGTAACTCTAAAGTCCAAGCAGAAAAATGGAGTGAAAATATTGTTAGGGCAAGAAGAGCAACATCTAATGAAGAAATGGAAAAATTAATTAGCAAAATATCTTCTAAAAATTCTATCACCGAATACGAAGCAACAACTATTCCTGTCGTTTTAGAATATAAATATGATTTCTACTCTTGTTTGTTAGACTACAGTCATAGTATATATGAGGCATACGATGTGGATTTCGCAAAATTTGTTATCCATAATAGGCTATATGTTAATAAAATTGTCCATACCTATGACATAACATATGGAGTCGTTGCAGATTGTAAGCCTGATATTGAACTTGAAAAGTATAGGAATGGAATGCAATCCATCTCATCATTGATTAATAAGTTCGTGATGGGGAGGCAAAGTTATCGTCAAATCTGTATTCATAATCAACAAATTGCAAATGAATTAAACGATTCGCTATTTAGTGCATATATATTAAATGAAGATGGTACAAATACAAAACTAGATGTCAATTGTGAAGGGGTGGAAAAATGATGCGTGTAATGAAAGTAAGACCTGGAAGTACAAGAAAAAAAAGTATTAAACGACGGATAAGAAATCATTTAAGCGATCAAGTAATTTTTCAAGATGTGTTTATGGATTTACTGATGGAAGCCTCAAATGGAAGAGTGGATAAAGCTACTGCTAAAAACATTGCTAAAATTGTTGGTCGATCGATTGATTTTAATGATCCACTACAAGCACATAAATCAGTAAACTGGTATGTAAATGATATAATCGAGAGATATAGCTTATGATACGTTAGAAAGGGGATAAATATAATGTTTCTGTTCTAACATATCAAAGGCCTGAATTTAATGTATTTAATGAAATTAGAGAAACACACACAGCGCCCCACCCTTAGGAACTGTGTGTGTTTTAGAATTATCGAATGCGCAACTCTGAATCACAATCGAAAAAGTGTGCTTTATTTAAGTTGAATCCAAATGTAAAGTTATCGCCGCTATTTAAGTCCGTACGTGAATCAACGCGAGCAACGAAGTTTTGACCTTCTAAATCAGTGTAAATCATCGATTCTGCACCAAGTAGTTCGACCACATCAATCGTCGTTTCAACAATCGTGTCAGGTGAAGATTGAATGAATAGTAGTTCATCATGAATATCTTCTGGACGAATACCTAATACAATCTCCTGATTGTCATAACCTTGTGCCGAAAGCATCTTTAGCTTACCTTCTGGCACGCGAAGTTTTTGTTTCCCAATAATAAATTCACCATTTACTAACTTCCCTTTGAAAAAGTTCATTGCCGGTGAACCGATAAAACCACCTACGAAAATATTTTCAGGATTGTCGTACACTTCTTTTGGTGTACCGATTTGTTGGATATGACCAGCTTTCATAACAACAAGACGCGTTGCCATTGTCATCGCTTCTGTTTGGTCATGCGTTACATAGATGGTAGTCGTCTGTAAACGTTTATGTAGCTTAGCAATTTCTGCACGCATCGCAACACGAAGTTTCGCATCTAAGTTTGATAAAGGCTCATCCATTAAGAATACTTTCGCATCACGAACAATTGCACGACCGAGTGCCACGCGTTGACGTTGTCCACCTGACATTGCTTTTGGTTTACGCTCTAAATATTCTTCAAGACCAAGAATTTTAGCAGCGTCACGCACACGGCGATCGATTTCTTCTTTTGAAATTTTACGAAGCTTTAAACCGAATGCCATGTTGTCATACACACTCATATGCGGATAAAGCGCATAGTTTTGGAATACCATTGCGATGTCACGATCTTTAGGAGCGACGTCGTTCATCACTGTACCGTCAATTGAAAGAGTACCTTCCGAAATTTCTTCTAAGCCCGCAACCATCCGAAGTGTCGTTGACTTTCCGCAACCTGATGGGCCTACGAAAACGACAAACTCCTTATCTTTAATGTGAAGGTTAAAATCAGTTACTGCTGTAACGTCGTTGTCATATTTTTTGAAAATGTTTTTTAAAATTAATTCTGCCATGATGTACAACTCCTCTGTTGTTTTGATATAACTTTATTGTAAACGTTTTCATAAAAAATCGAAAGTGTCATGTTGCACAAAGATATATCAACTTTTTTGTGCACTATGTTATGTGTTGCCGCACAGGAGTGCGAGTTGTACAGTTGTTGCGCCTTCAAAGGTACGAATGTTAATTCCGGTCTTCTCTTGAAAGCGATCCAATCGATAATTTAAGCTATTGCGGTGAATGTACAGAGATTTAGCAGCGACAGAGACGTTTAAATTTGCTTGAAAAAAGGCGACAATCGTTTTTTGAATCTCTTCGTCATGAAGAATGTTTCCTAATAATGCGGACGTAAATTTTTTTCTAACATCTATAGGAATTTGCGTTAAGAGCTCATTACAATACAACGCCTCAACGGACAAAAGAAGTGAAGATGTTGGGTGCTTGCATGCATCAAAAAGAGCTAATTCTTCAAAAAAACGATGCTTAATAGTGCAACGTTCCGTATTTTGACGACCAACAATAAGACTTATTCCGGTATAGAAGTCTTGTTCGATAGCTGCGATGATATCTTCAAGTTGTGTGGTATGAACGTGCGGTGTAACGATAATGCTTCCTTGTCGGTCAGAAATCCATAGTAACGTTTGTGTTTCGGGAAGAAGTGCGTG
Organism: Bacilli bacterium; assembly: GCA_051648945.1. Lineage (GTDB taxonomy): Bacteria > Bacillota > Bacilli > JBOFGC01 > JBOFGC01 > JBOFGC01. The sequence continues at coordinate 508 of JBOFGC010000089.1, read as the reverse complement.
AACAGCTTCTTCAAACGCAACCGGACAATCAATGGGTTGTGTGCAATGAAAATATAGAAATTGGACGGAGTCTACATCGGGTTCTTGCTCACCATAAAGAACGTTATACCAACGTTTTTGTGTTGTTGAAACAATCGAAAGAGGCGTTTTAACTTCAGTAAACAGTGAACAGAGTAAATCGTGTTCTTCTATAGATAAACGTGTTTTCTTGATACCGAGTAACGCACTGTCAATTTCAAACCAGGCGTACTGTTCGTGCTCTGTATCAGGACACGTAGAAATGTCACCCATATAACGTTTTTTAAGTTGATCAATCATAGGGAAATGTCTCCTTTTGTAAGAGTGTATTTAAATTATACCACAAAAACATATAGAAATCGTAGGTAGATAGAGTGATAGTTTTAAATGATATATCTTTTTGTTGACGAACTTTCGAAGATGATGCATAATTAGGTATATCAAATGAAAGCGATTACAAAAAGGAGAACACACCATGAAAAAAACAGCA
>JBOFGC010000088.1:0-2478 GCA_051648945.1 Bacilli bacterium | reverse complement strand
CGTATTGTTCACATTTTCGATGCGTTGATTGTAGATAAGTTCACCTGTGAACTTATCAAAGCCTTGGATTTCAAATGTGTTTTCTGCTTGTTTGATGATGTTGAAGAAATAACTATCGACATAAAAGCGCTGAATATACGATTTTGATGATCGGAGTTTCTGTAGAATAATTTCATTTCGCTCGATCGTATTCTCTTTCCCGACTTTCATTTGTAGGTAGTGAATTTTATTTGATGTAGGCTCCTCAAACTTATCAAATATTGTTAATTCCTTCGTTTCGGCGGTATAGTATGCATTCATTTCTGAATTTAAATTCCCTATTCTTCTACTTTTTTTTGATTTCAAATCAAATATGAAAACTTCATAGTTTGCAAAACTACTCTCAATTTGATCACTCGTTTCATAGTAGATGTTTGGTGTAGGTGTTTCTCTTTTCCCCACTGTAATCGGAATCCAGTTAACTTCTTTCGTTTCATTTTTTTCAAAAACTGAGGCACTTTTTTTATTTCGCAAGTCAAACGCAAACATCGCAATGCCGTATGTCGACTCCGCTTCGTTGTCATTAAATCGTGTTGCACGTACATACATCACATCATCAATGACATCTGAAATCCCTTCGATTATGATTTTCGAATTGCTACTAGATGATGTATTCAGCGAAAAATCGATAGCCTCTATTTTATTTGTACGTATATTTAACCTTCTTACTTCATACGTTGCCTGAGGCGGTCCGATTTCTTTCTCAATGACCAAATACAGTTCATCACCTTTTTCTAAAAGTAATAGACGCTGCATTTTCACTGTTGCACCTTCAAAAAAAGTAGGGTACTTTTTCATCAGTTTCTGCGTTGGATAATCGTAGGAACTATTGACGGAATCATCAATAAATTGCGTTTCCTCTTTCGCTATTTGCACATCATCTCTATACACTAGGATATCTTTTTCAACGAACGTTCGCTTTTGATCAAAGGTATAGTTCACTGTAATTTTATTTTCCATCTGTGCTTTCGACTCGATTTTACTTATGTTTGTTTGGGAAAGCACCCCAATTACGGTTAGTATAGAAATGAGTATGGAAAAATAGAAATGTCTCGCTTGTTTCATCGTTTCACCTCCATGATTCGAATTGGAAGGAACCTAAAATTAGGATTCGAGATTTTTAGTGTATACAGAATTTTTCCCGTATTGATATCAATGCCATACATTAAATATGTCCCTTTATTTTCTTTTAATTCTGTTCGAGCAAATAGTATCCCTTGTTCTATTTCTGCTTCAACCACTATTTCATCTGGATTACGAAACACGTTTGATTGTAGCGGTACAATCTGTAATGTATAAGCATCCTGATTCTCGTTATATATAAACTGGTACAACTTTTGCTTACCAGCGACTGAAAATACATAACAATGTCTTTTTGTATCGCTTATTCTTAACTTAGGTATAACTGTTTCACTAACGCTTTGAATTGGTTCCCGATATATTCGCTCTATTCTTCCGTCGATGGATAGTGAATAAAACGACAGATAGTTCTTTCCATTTTCTGTTTCTACAGCATACGATAGCCCAAGGTTTGGCTCATCATTTGTGACAGACGAATATCTCCATCTTTCTGAAAAAGTTTCCTCCACAGCTTGAAGCGTTGTGATTTCCTTGGTTTTTCTATTGATTTGATAGACTTCCCTAGTATTATCACTTTCTAGCATTACATAGAGCTTATCTGCATTTGCAAATGTAATTCTCGGTTCAATTGTTTCGTCAGATTTCACATCTTTACGACGTGCAATTTGATAAGTTTCTCTTTTTTTCGTTCCATTATTTTGATTATAGATGACTGAAATTTCGTAGGAACTGCTTGTAGAGCCATAATCAACAATTTCAAAACTTTCCGATATAGTTGAATATAAATACGGCACACTTGATTGAAACGTTACTTTTTTCGTTGCTCTGTCTACACGATAAAAGGATAATTTTCCATTGCGCATATTCTGAATTTGAATCATATCCTGCCTTACTGCTACAATATCCGTTTGGCCGGTATATACTAATTCTTTATCTAACGGAAAAAATTCCTCTGATTCTTTTCTTGTTCTTGTATCTAATATCGTAACTTGAAGTGAAAAGTCCTTGCCTTTCTTCTTTATGGTGTACGCATACACATAGCGATTGTCTTTTCGAGTGATTGTAGTAAAATCAAGAAACTTGAAATATGGAAATTTCAGAAGCCAATCGCCTTCCTTCTCGCGTATGATTTCTTCATCAGTTTTTAGCATCCAATCGTTTTCAATGTTGATTAACTCGTCATCTTTAAAGTGTACCGTTTGAACGCGTGCAAATGGATCTGCTTTATCGTTTACTAATGACCAGTCCACTGTCACCCCTTTTGACTTCAACAACTCTATTTTTATATCTGGTTTCGGTTGGTACACACTATTGAATGTGAGAACTGAGACGAAAACGATAAGTACACTGCCAACTACG
>JBOFGC010000087.1:0-10472 GCA_051648945.1 Bacilli bacterium | reverse complement strand
GTTCTGTATCCTGCTGAGCCATTATATCCTCCATAAGGAGCTCTATATCCTCCACTGTAGCCTCCTCCATTTCCGTATCCATTATATGGAGGTCTGCTGTAGTTTGATTGGTAAGGTCTTGAATTTGGGTAGGGTTGGTATTGTCTTCTCTGGTATCCACCATAGTTTGATTGGTAGTTTGATTGGTAGTTTGATTGGTAGTTTGATTGGTAAGGTCGAGGTTTGTCGAAATTTGGTTTTGCCGTGTCTGTAGCTGTCTCATCGCCTTTTGCATTGTCAGGTTTCCAGTTCCATGGCTTAGCATTGTCTGTATTTTCCGGCTTGTTGTCTTCTGTGTTCTCCTTTGGTTTTTTATTGTCTTTTTCTGTGGGTTCAGAGGCGTGCCTTTTTTTAGTGAGTGGTTCTTGTAAGTTGTTCAATACGTCTTTTAGTAAATCGTCCATAATTTAAGTATTGGCTAGAAGTATGAAGGGAAGCGAAGATAATGGGAAGGTTTGCAAAGTTGTGGCAGTTAAGAGATGTTGTAACGCGAAGGTTGTAAAGCAGAAAGATGTGTTAAATAAAAACGTCGTTTTGAATGATGTAAAAAGCACAAATAAGACTATCATGGGACCCCTGAAGGGTACGAAAAGCTGGAGTTCGTCGAAGGATATTATGTCATCTGATATGTTAGATGATGATATAGAGAAAATGTTCACTGAATCTGGTGGTGGTGAAGGTGAAAATATTTTAGAGTTGGCGAACATTGACAAGGTGTTACAGAAAAGTTTTGGTGTTCCTGGTTCTAAAGAGGAGGCAATGTTGAAGGTTGATCAATGCACAAAGGATAAGAATGATAAGGAATGGGAAGATGAACATGCATGGAAGTCAAAGGGTGTGATACCTCCTCCTCCTCCTCCTCCTCCTCCTGGACCAATCTTTAACGCCCCGAAACAGTACACATCAGACTGTCCAGACCCGAATTATTTTCAGAATGAGTGTTTTTTAAATAGTATGGGTAGAGGAGTGAGACCCGATAGAACAGCAACACAGCCAGGTAATTTGGGTCATGATCCACGTGGTCTTCGACGTGGGTTTGATGGTTCAACAATGCCGACAGAGGCAGATTGGGAAGCTTCCAGATGGGATGGTATTCCGTTTATGAACGGACAGTGGCGTACATTACCAATTAACGCGGCCAATAAATTGCTAGTGCGAAACTGGCTAGCACCAGTAGGCCTGCCAATGATTCGGGGGTTACATGATTTATATTACTCTCAGTCTCCTCCACCGTATCTAGATAAATTTCGTCCAACGACCGCCGAGATAGATGCATGGAATATTATTGTAATTAATCATATCCGGAAATTGCTAGGTGAACCCGTAATGTTGATAGGGTATGATGCGACATTGATGTTGGAGGTGAAATGGGCCAACGAGATGAGACTGTCGACGAAATGGGATGCAAAATATGGTAATCAGTGTCCTGATGTAAACCCCCCCAGTCACTGCGGTGCAACTTTCCAACCTGATGCAGGAGACCGTTTGATAGACATGGCTTGTTCCCCATATAACCTTGACTACGTAAAATATCCCGAATTAAAAGATTATGATAAATTCACTGCTACGCAGCCGAAGAACCGTGGAACGGGTGATGGTGCGGGCAGTACCTCTCCAAGGGTGCCGTGGAGTTTGAGACTTGGAGCGATAATGTGTAGCCTTATTGCAGATGAGATGTACGCAGGACACCCGTCACCGTATCTAACAAGACGATGGGTTGGAATGCATTGGGGTTGTAAGCAAGGAGGGCAGATCGATGGTTTTGGTGTTGGTGTGCGAACTCAGTGGATTTAGAGAAAACATAAGTTGGCACGGGACAGTGCTCATAAAATTGAAGTAATCGAAAATGACAGAAACTGCGTCTATGCAAGCCTATACAAAGTCCTTGTTGGATCCGTTCGACAAGACGATTAGTCAGCCAAAGTTGTTAGACGGTAAAGTGGCGAGGTCCTCAGGGATCCGTTTGCGTGCCACTGGAGAGATTACTTGTGCTGGGACTGGTACTACATATATTGCCCTAATTCCTGGTGCATCTAATGTGATCTGTTGGCAGACGGACGAGGCCGTTGGTGAGATTACCCCACAAGTGTTTAACGGTCATTTGGATACTACACAAGATCGTGCAAATGTGAAGCAGACGCGCACAGTTGGCGCGGCGTTGCGTCTATCTCTTGTGAATAGCGCAGATCAGAATGAAGGTTATTGGGAGGCAGCTCGTGTACCGACTAATAATTCTGATTTCGTTTTCAATCCTGTTGGTTCGACGGGTCTTTCGTTACCTTTGGGAGGAACTGGGAATGTCGATTTGAGTAATTATGCTACATACCAGACTGGAAAGTTGCGTGATATTCACCGATATCAATTTAAGTTGAATGCTATTGATAACGATATCAAGTTTTCGAAGATTTTAGCTGAACCCCCTGTAGCGGAGACTTTCATTTCGGAGCAGTGGGATACTATTATAATCAAAATCCACGGGCGTGTTGAGGCTGGTGCGCCTTCGCAGCTAATGTACGATTGTATTTCGGCGCAAGAAGTTATTTATAAAGAAAATACAGCCCTAGCGAGGTTAATGACGTCTACCGCTTACGTTCCTCAGACTAACAGTCTTTTGACCAGGACTCGGTTCAACGCTCCAGGTATCCAAATCGCATAGAGTGTAACATTAGCGTCTTGAGTAGTTCCACAAATAACCTGAAATGAGTGGCGAGTTGTGATTTGTTTGTTGTTAGATGAAAGGACCAGGTTTCCATCATTAGTTGAAAGACGTCGATAACAGCGATAAGATAGGCGTCTTGTTCGATGGAATGAATGTCGAAGTGAAGCCAGTCGTATTTGAGGGGGTTGGCGAAGAAGCTTTTCTCCCACAATGCTTCGTAGACCATATAAGGAGATATAATTGTTTTGTTGTCGTCCGGTGATATGACTTCCCATCTAGTCAAACAGTTCTTGTCAGCGACGTGTGTAGGATCGTTGTTGAAAACAGCGTGCGCGGTTTGCCATTCGGAGAGTAATTTCATCTGATGAGCGGACAACGCACGAAGTATTTGATTGAGAGCACCGTCATGTTGACAAATAAAACAAGGGTTCATGTTCGAAAGTTTCATGAATTAAATGAGTTTGTTTTGTTAAAAGTTGTAATTTTAGTACATGCCGCCGACATAAATTTGCCTCCACTTGTTTTTTTAGTAGAAACGAACCTGTTAATTAAATTTTTTTGTGGAAGATGCCACCGAGTGTCGAAAGATGCTTCCGAGGAAAAAGCGAAAGTGTTTGGGAGCATTAGTTGATAAATATAATAAGATAGGGAAGCGAAATGCCAAGTGTTGGTCCTCGTGCGAAACAATGGTGTTTTACGTTGAATAACTACACACCCGGTGATCTCGACAGGCTGTCATCGCCAATTCCTGGTGTTGTGTATATGGTGTTCGGAAAAGAGGTGGGTGCCTCTGGTACGCCTCATTTACAGGGGACTGTGTGTTTCGAGACGCGTACAAGGCTCGCGGGTGTTGTTGCAGCTGTGGGGCGTGCGCATTGTACTGTGACAAGGCATTTGACACAGAGCATTGAGTATTGTAAAAAGGATGGTGAAGTTGTTGAATGGGGGGAAGTACCAACTGCAACGAATAAAGGCGAGAAGCGTTCCGATCTGGAGGACTTCAAAGCAAGTGTAAAGGAAGGTGTAAGTTCAATGGTTGATTTGCGTGATCTGCACAGTAATGTTTGTGCCATGTATCCTCGTTTCGTGAAAGAATATTTGAATGATCACAAGGAGAAAATAACCGTTGTGCCGTATCCGTTGAGGGTATGGCAACAAGAATTAAACGATTTGCTGCGACATGAACCTGATACCCGGAGTATAGTTTTTGTGATTGATGGTGCTGGTAATCAGGGAAAGAGTTGGTTTGCCAGGTATTATTGTGACATGCATGAGAATGCACAGATAATTATACCCGGTAAGAAAGCTGATATGGCGTATACAATATTAGAAGACAAGCGTGTTTTTTTTCTGGACTGTCCCCGAAGTAAACAAGGGGATTTTATTCAATACGATTTTCTTGAAGAATTGAAAAATGGATATGTGTTCAGTCCAAAGTACGAAAGCCAAGTGAAGAAATTGAAGACGCCTCATGTTGTTGTTCTAATGAACGAAAGACCGGACGAATCGAAACTTTCTAGTGACCGTTACAAGATTATTAATTTAAATTAAAGCTCTGTAGAGTGTGATAGGAAGTCATGGTAGAATGGATCGGAAGTAGCATCGAGAGCAGCCAGTGGTTCCAGATCAGTACAATCGAAGAGAACAATCTCGTTTATTCCTTTTAGATCAGTAGCCAAAGCTGCGTCGTTGAGTTCATCAGATACAATTGTCCCTTTATATTTGGCGGAGAAGTAATGCATAAGTGTTGTGTGTATGTATTTGTTTGTGTCATGACCCGAGTATTGAAAGTCTGGATGAAGTTTTGTTTTCGTGATATCTGTGGTCTCAATAATTTGTTTTCTTGTTTTTTCTTTGCCGAGGTTCATGAGTTTTAAATTTTGTTTGGTTTTTAATACGAGTATGTAAGTGTTTTCTGGGTGAACTTGTTCGATCGACTTGGTTTTTTTGAACCACTGAAGTGAGCTTTTAGGTATTTCTGTGGAAGGTAGCGACTGTCGTTTATAGAGTATTGTGTTTTTTGGTAGAATCATTGTTTTGCTCCGTGAATCGTTGGTCTATTTCCTGGATGAAGCCTGAATAATGCGGAGTTTGGAATGTTTTCCATTGAAAGCTTGGGTAAAGTTGTTGAAGTAGTTCAAAGTCAACATCTGGGTAAACTGCCATTCCCCTCAAGATTTTCTTTTGTTCGTCGTCTTTGGCAAATCTATATGCTAATGATGTTGCTGTTGCGCAAGCTGTGATTAAATCGAAGACGTCCCAAACAGTTGCGTTTACTTTTTTGAAAGTTATTAAAGTCGACGGCATAGATATTATTTAGGTGGTTTAAATAATACTTTCGAAAGTAGGAAGTTAGGAAAGTCTGATTCGATGTTGTTTGGGGTTGTGTGGAGTACGATGAAACCTTGAAAGTATTGCCTTGTATTGCGTTTCTGTATATCGTAACCAAAACAGCGGGCGTTTAATTGCTTACAGGATTGTATGAATGTATCACAGTCTTTTGTTGATGGGTTTACCTTCGAGAAAGCGTAGAAATTTGGAAAGTTCGAAGGCGACATTTTTATGTGGGAAGGGAGAATGAGATGTAAATTGTTTGGATTATTATTGATGTGAACTTCCCTCCAAGATAGCATTGTTTATGGTATATACAGATATGATGATATTGTATTCATAATATATACAATGGAAGGAAATAGAGTGAAATTAGTAACGGCTGAAGAGGCCGGCGCTCGTTATTTAGAACTGCGTCGAGCGCGAGAGGGTGGTGGAGATGGTTTGTGTTTGGGTCAGAGTATTAGTTCACAGTTGACGCCAAGTGTCAGCGAGATCCGGCGACCTAATTTTCCGTTATATGTAGGTGGTGATTCTGGTGGTTTGGAGTTATCTCAATTGACTGTGCATGGGTGTGAGTCTGTTGCTGTACCCGTTCCTGTGCGTGTTGGTAATCCGGTCGCTCTGCGGCGTCCGGTGGAGATAGACTGGATAGACAGAGGGTTAAGGGCTGTGCGGAACGGCGAGTTTATTGGTGCGAATTACATTAATGGACGTTTAGGAGCGGTGGCAAATGCAAAGGAAGAGCTTTGTCAATACATGCTGGAGACTGGCGTGAACGCACGAGATGCCATGAGTCATTTTCTGACGAATAGTGACCCAATCTGGATAATTTATGGAAGGCATGGTGCATAGGTCATAAAATTAAACCATGATGAGTTCAAGCAGTAAAGCGGTTCCGAAAGGAGCAAAAAAAGCAAAAAGCCCCGAAAAGGGAAAGAAAGGGAAAACAGTGAAGGCGTCCTTATCTAAGGGTGCAAAGGGTGGTAGTGTAAATACTACTTTGAGTGAAGAAAGTGGTATGACTATATTGATTAAACATTTGAATGAGGGTCTAAAGGTGAAGAAATGCGAAGATATATTATCACCGAGACAGATTTTTGAAGATTATCTTAGTACGAATAATGGAAATGAAGAAGAAGCCTTTAAACATTTTTATAAACTCGGTTGGAGAGGAGAATGTTGTGTGTAGTTAAGCTCTAGGGTCGAAAACTTTTTGTATGTAAATTTTACGCTTTTCTCTGATTAGTTGCCCTATTTCGTGTTTTGGTATACCATCTTCGAATTGAGTTTGCCAATAACGTATGTTTTTAGCGAGATCGTTTAGTGTGTCATTCCAACCAGATGCCGGGTCTACAGCTCTAGCCTCTTCTGCCAACGCCTCCATTAAAAGCAAATGTTTACGAATACAATCCACGCAGTATTTATCATCGTCTGATAGATGATCCTCTAGTAGAAGCATCTGTTTGGTAATTTCTCTGACATTAAAGACAGCAGAACTGAGAGATGGTCGTTGGTGTGTTGGTAACATATCGAAAGTTTATTTTATGGGTAGTGGAATAGTAGCCGATGTCCAAATTATACCATTAAACATTATGACTTGTTTGGTAGTATTCATTTCTGATTGGAAATCACTGTGTGTGTTGATAGTGTCATTGGCACTAACTTTGGCATTGGCCGCGACAATATTGTCAGCTTGTTGCTGTGTAATGAACTGTGCGGTAGTGTTAACCCAGTTAGTTCCATCCCACGTGAGTATTTGTCCTGTTAGGTTTCCGGAGGTTTCTACGTCACTGTGTGTGTTTATGCTGCCATCAGCGCTTATTTTGAGGACGTTAGCTACTATGTTCAAGCTTTGTGCTGGTGTGATGCCTGTGAAGTCCGTCCAAGAAAGATTAATCCACCCATTAGGAGAGTATGTTATAACGTCTCCTATCTGAGGGTTGTCTATGTCTACATCGGCGAAGGTCGCGACTGTTCCGTCGGCACTAACTTTAAGATTATTATTTAAAATATCTTGTGTCTGTTGATTTGTTATTTTATTTCCTTTACGTCGACGTGATGATTTAACTAGAGTAGCACAGATAGTTTCTTCATAGAGATACTGTGAACTTCTTTTATTCGAAAAGCAATCAGGATTAAATAGTAATTTCGACATGTTTAGCAATATGAGAGTTGGACACCCGCAAATGAAAAACTATAAGCAATAGCACCCGCGTTTGCGAAACCAACAGGGACAGTACATATAGCAATACCAATTTCGTCCATACCATAGAAACCCTGGAATATAGATTTATTTTGCTGGTGTTTAAGAATCGACCAAAGTAGGTCGGTCATGTGGGTCCAAAATGGTGTTGTGGCACTGCTTCCCCATTGTGCAAGCTCATAACGCCATTGATAGTGATTTACACCTTTTCTAAGTGATGGTGTAGGCCATTCGTTTAACGTGGATGGATAATTAGCTTGTGCGTTGGTGTCTGGTATGTAGTACCAGTCTGTGATACTATTTGGTGAAAAGACGGAACACCATGCTCTTTCAATGCGCCATAATGCTTCATTAGTAAGTCTCTGAGAGACTTTAACTGGGTTAGGATTGCCGTATAATTTTCTAATGTGGTTGATGCATCGGATTGTCCAGTTCATCTGTTCTGTGAGTGTGGGAAGCAAGGGATTTTGGTATGGTGGTAGTTTATTGTATTCTTGTTCGAGACCGAGTATGTATTGGCCTCTAACTATAGTGTCAAATCGCTGTGCGTCGGTAAGTCCACATGGATTGAATGGTATGCCGTTCCATGCGTTAGCCAGTATTCTGTTTGTGTCTGTGGTGTTACTTCCGGGTCCGTGTGACCCAAAGAGTGGCGTTCCTGGTACGACAGTCATCGGAGAACATGCGGGTGTAGTGGTGACGATTAGACTGCCCTCGCCATAAGAAGGAAATGGTGAGTTAACCCATTGAGAACCACTCCATTGTAAAATATCACCTTTAGCTGGTAAGATAATCGTTACGTCGCTGTGTGTGTTTATGCTGCCATCAGCGCTGACCTTAGCATTATTTGCGAGAATATCATTCGCTTGTTGCTGTGTAATTAAAAGTATAGTTGTGTTAACCCAGTTAGTTCCATCCCACATGAGAACTTGTCCTGTTAAATTATCAGATGTTTGTACATCGCTGTGTGTGTTGATAGTGCCATCGGCACTAACTTTGGCATTAGCCACGACGATATTATCCGCTTGTTGTTGAGTAATGCTGTCACCGATGGTCAATGACGTCCAGTTAGTTCCATCCCATGCTAGTACGTCGCCAATATTAGGCGTTAACGCGTTAACGTCACTGTGTGTGTTGATAGTGCCATCGGCACTAACTTTGGCATTAGCCGCGAGAATATCATTTGCTTGCTGGGTTGTAAAAACCATTTGAGTCTAGTAAGTTTCAGTTGTTATTTTAGGATTGACAAATTGTGATTGAAGTATGGTGTAAACCAAAGATAGAACTTGTGTTTTATGTGAATTAGGTACTATGATTTCATCATGTATTGAGAGGAATAGTATATCATGTTGTTTTAATGCTGTCCAAACTTCGGTCATGAGCTCTACTTCTTTTGTTTGCAGCATCCATGCCAGGTTTGTGTGTGGATGTTTAGCATGTGGGTTAGCAGGTAAGGTTTTAGTCTTAATCAAGTTGATCCAGTCTACCCAGTTAGTATTTCCTTCGAAAAGGTTTCCGATGTCGTCCATAGGTTGTCCGAAAACCAATTGAAAGAAGAATTTCTTTCCGCCGTCTCTGTTTAATAGTGTAAAATTTTTTGATAGCAGAAAGTTGTATATGTCGCCCCCTTTATTGACTGTGTCTGAAAATGGGTTTGGACCAACGTTTTGTTCTAGTAGTTTAGCAAGAACAAGTGGTGACATTTGTTTAATATCAATTGAAGAAACTCGTTCGTCGTTTAGACGCAAAGAGGATCTGAGGGTTCCCTTTAAATGGACGATGGGCGTGTGTACTCGTCCAGAGAATCCATCCACTGTGAAAAAGTGGTGTAAGTGTTTGTCTCTATTATCCAAAAATGCTTTGAAATATGCTGGAATGTTATTTTGTTTATTGTCGTACGTAACGTGAAGTAATGTATTTCTCATGTAGAGGTGTAAATTAGTTAGGGTTTTGTTTTTAGTTTTAATTTTTTTGGTTAATTCAATTAAGTTGAAATCTAGTGGTCCGTTGTGGATAGGTTTAAAGTAGCCTTCAGCATTGTATGTTATTTCGTTATTGAGTTTTAATCTCCATAGCGTGGGTCCGTATACATGTAATTTTTTTAATTCCTTTACAGAGACTTTGATGGTGTCTTGGTCCTTGTTTTTTTTTATTCTTGAGTGTAACAAGAGTTTTGTTCTAAGGAATGTTGTGAAGTAGTGCTCCATTTACGCTGTTGTGTGTGGAATAGATTGTATTGTCGATGTATGACTATCAAAATAATGCCATCCTCTATGGTTTATAACCGATACAATCCAGAGTGTTGCAAATGTTTTCTTCTTCTTACCACGTATTTCTGGTAAAGAGTCGATTGACCAAATTAAATAGAAAGAACCTCTACAATTCGGTTCTGTTTTATGTGCTGTAACGAGTGCGTGAAATTGTGTAAGAGATGACATTATTGAGGTAGGTTTAGTGTATGGATGACCAGATGATTTTTTAACTTCGACGTAAACATATTCGTTTTGGTCTAAGTCTATTTTAAAGTCAATATTTCTGGTAGCGCTTGTGCCTGTAGGGATGGCTCTAAAAATTTCCGTAGTACTGTGCTCTGCTTCTCGCCAAGAAAAATTGTTCCAGACTTCTATCCTTGTGACGAATTCTACATGTTTTTCCGGTGGTAGCAAGGTGAGAAATGCGTTAGGTCCTCTAACTTCTCGGTCACATTGTAGCATGCAACATGGTTGACGGTTATATTCAAGAGCTCGTTGTTTGAAGAGTGCTATAAGATGTGCTCTGGTAAAGTCAAGCTGTGTTGGTGTAAAACGTCGCTGTCCTGGAACGGGTGGAGGTTCTATAGAAGGTCTTGCGATATGGAAGGACATGTTAAAATATAAGAAGAAGCAGTGGATTCGAACCACCGCCGGGGCCACTGCAACCAGCCTGATCCAATCAAATTTTCTTTTTGGTCGGCGTAGCCGGCCCACAGCGCTTCGCGCGACGGCGGCGTAGCCGTCGCTCTGTTGAGTTGTTGAGTCACTAGTTCAGTAACGGGTGGACCGAAGTTGGGAAAAACATTATTACCCCAACTTCGGTCCCCCGTCCACCTTGGGTCGTACTATGTATTGTGTAGGTTTGTACGGGAGCGCGCGAGCCGAACCGGTTTGAATTGATGTCCTCGGTCCACCTACGACATTCAGGTGGCCTATGTATTTGGACGGGGGCCGTTAAATTACAGTTATGGTTGGTATGCGTATA
>JBOFGC010000086.1:0-1911 GCA_051648945.1 Bacilli bacterium | reverse complement strand
ATGATTTACTTTCAGGTGATATCGACGTTTATCGTGAGTTTTTTACACAATGGTGGGATATGCGTGCGCTAGTGTTTGTATGTTTTTCTACATTAAGAATCTTCTTCTGTATCCCGAGTGTTGTTTTTATGATTGTAGGAAGTTTTTTTTTTTCCCCGTTCACTGCAATTGTGCTTACATTGATTGGAACTGTCAATAGTGCACTTATTGTATATGCCTTTGGTCGAAGTATGTGGGCAAAGAAAATGAAAAATAATCTGAGCAATAAATATCCTAATCTTTTTAAGCGAGGTATGATGCATAATAAATCGGTTCTCGCAATTGGGATACTATGTCCAATTGCTCCGTCTGATGTACTCTGCTTATCATCGAGCGTACTTGGTCTGAACCTTAAAACGTATGTAACAATTGTGAGCATAGCCAATCTTCCGATGATTGTTCTCTACTCATTTTTAGGTGTAGCTGCACAATCATCAATGCAAACTTTCGTTGTGATATTACTACTAATTCTAGCCATATCGTTATGGGTTGTAATGAAATGGAAAAAGGGGTCGGTGATTTGACATGAGTGGAGTTGCTTTTTTAAACCGTTTCTTTGTAATCAAAGCACATTCGGAGCCAGTGCAGCGAGTTCTGCGGGTTTCGGAAACGCAATGTTCGAGAGTATAAATTTGCAAAAGTAAAAAGTATCCTAGAATTCGGTCCTAGTACAGGTGTATTTACAAATATTATCATTCAAAAAATAAATATGGATTGCCTTACTATTTGAATATAATGAGATAATTGTTAGAACGCTAAGAAAGAGATATGAAACACATAATAACGTTCATGGAATCCATGACTCAGTAGATTGTATGATCTCAGGGTTAGCATTTTCCATTAAAATAGAAAAGTGAAAAAATGCATACGTTAACAATTTGAAAAAGTATTAGCTACCCACGGGAAATTCGTTGCTATTAATATTCAAAGCGAAAAGAGAAGTACTTAAAAAGTAAAATTATTCTATGGAATTGTATACCAGCGTATGTGTGTGTAGGTGAGAAAGAGAGGAGAAGTTAAAATGACGCATATCCTAATTGCAGATGATGATTCAGAAATTAGAAAAGTAATCGGAATTTATCTTGAAAATGAAGGTTATAATTTAGTATTTGCTGAAAATGGAAAACAGGCACTAGAAGCTGTAGATAAGCAAGAGATTTCACTTGTTTTGCTCGACGTAATGATGCCAGAGATGAACGGAATTGACGCATGTATTGCAATACGAGAAAAACACTTTATGCCAATTATCTTTTTAACAGCAAAAGGCGGCGATCTCGATAAAATTCAAGGACTCGCAGTCGGTGCTGATGATTATATGGCGAAACCGTTCAATGCAATGGAACTCATTGCGCGTGTAAAGTCACAATTGCGCCGTTATACGAAATACAGTCCGCAAGTTGATCAACAAACCAATAAAATAGAAGTCGGAAATTTGCTGATAGATACCGATACAAGGCAGGTATTTGTGGGTGGAAAGGACATCCGCTTAACTCCAAAAGAATTTGATATTTTAACACTACTCGCTAAAAATAAAGGAATGGTATTTAGTCTGGAGAAAATCTATCAAGGTGTATGGGGCGACACATATTATCGTTCCGACAATACGATAATGGTTCACATAACGAAAATTCGCGAAAAAATTGAAGCGGACCCCAAAAAACCCATCTATATTAAAACGGTATGGGGCGTAGGTTATAAAGTATGATGAAAGAAAAATTGTTTGGTAAATTAAGCGTTCAACTTATATTTTGGAGCATGATTAGTTTTTTACTAGCGTTCATCGTCCTTACAATTCTGCAATATAGTATTGTGATGTATTATGTTACAAATGTAAATCGTATCGCACCAACAAGTTTCACGCTCATCAATGGA
>JBOFGC010000085.1:0-4454 GCA_051648945.1 Bacilli bacterium | reverse complement strand
AGAAAGCACAAAACTTGTTGCGATAAAGACAAATACATCAGAAAAACGTGATAAAAAGCGCACGATGAACATCGTGGCAACGACGATGATGAAACCATTTTCAGCAAAGCCAATAGAAAAAAGTTGTTCAGGCAACATGACATTGTCAAACCAATTGGGTACCACGATTGGAGACGGAAGCGAATGAATATGAAGACTGATTAGTGTCGTAAGTTGACCGAAAATAAGATGCATAAGAATGCCACCGAGAATGAATAAAAAAAACGAGAAGTTTGTAAAAATCATTTTGTAATTCGCAAACTGTTGAATCAATTCATGGCGTAAAGTCGTTGTTCCTTTTTCTGAAATTCTGTACGTTTCATGCAGAAAGATTGAAAATATGAGCGTGAGAACAATATTTGCGATAAACATGCAGAGTAAAATTTGAGGCATGTTATGTTTAAAAATCCAAGCTGCAAGTAGTGGTCCAAGCACTACGCTCACATTCGCAGCTAAGTAAAAATATGAGAACACTTCTGCTTGCTTTTCTTTTTCGACAACATCTGCAATCATTGCTTGAGCGGCAGGTCGGTAGAGTGCATTGCCAATCATTGAAAAACTATAGCCGAAAAACATGAGTACACTTGAATATTCCAACTTTGCTAGTTGTGCAAAAAGCATAATGCTTATGCCGAATATTGCAGCGTATTGCCCGCACATTATCATTTTTTTTCGTCCCCATTTATCAGCCAATGCGCCGCCGAGTAGTCCGATACTTAATGAAAAACATTGTGCCAATGCTAGAAGAATTCCGGTCATTGCTGCGCCAAGTGTGTCCGAAAAATAAATCGCCATAAACGGCATTAACATCATGGCAAATACGCCAGTTGCAAGTTCACCAAAAAATCGAAGTCGGAGATTTTTGTCCCATCGTAAAAAAAACATCTGTTCATCTCCTTAAAGTAAGTTAAAGAGAATTATACGCTCATAGTAAAAAAATAGTCAAATATTCGTTCAACGTCTTTTGTAGAATATAAATGCAAAAAAAGCAGAAGAGTACGTGCTCTTCTGCTTTCGTCTTAGTTTTAAATTGTTTCAATCTTCATGATTACTTTAAATAAATCGCCGTCATTTTCAATGTCTAGTGTTGCGCCATGAATTTCAGCAATTGATTTTGCAATGGCTAATCCCAGACCGGAACCTTCTGTATTACGAGCAGTGTCTCCTCGTTTGAAGCGTTCAAATAACTCATCGTTTTCACTACCAAGTGGATAACGTGAAATGTTGCGGAAAGTTAATACGGCTTGATTGTTTACCTCGTTCACAGTAATGTAAACGCGCGTATTCTCAAGTGAATATTTTAGTATGTTTACAATAAGATTATCGAATAGACGCCACATTTTTCTTCCGTCAACACTCACATACACAGGGTGTTCAGGTGCTGTAATTCGAACGTCTAAGCCCGAAGTGCGTAGATGTTCATCGTGTTCTGCTAAAGATTGTTGAACAAGATGTGTAATATTGACTTTTTCTCGGTTCAATTCGACTGCACCACTTGCCATTTTAGATACTTCAAATAAATCATCGATGAGTAATTTTAATCGTTTTGATTTTTTGTCGATTACGTCTAAATAACTTGCACGCTCTTCTTCTGTAAGATGTGGTGATTTTAAGAGATCGGCATACGTAATGATCGATGTTAACGGGGTACGTAAATCATGACTCACATTCGTAATGAGTTCCGTTTTTAATCGCTCACTTTTTACTTGCTCACGTTGCGAAAAATGCAATTCTGAATTTGCGACATTGATGTTATGTGCAAGTGTATTCAAAATTGAATAACGCTTTTTCTCTTTGAGTGGTTTGTCCATTTTACGTGCAACCATTAAACTACTGCTATTTACAATGGTACTCAAATATCCTAGTCGACTTATTAAGAAGTAGCAAGTAGGTACAAAAATAGCAACGCCAGCAACGAAAAATACAAACATATCAATGAAGCTTTGGCTAATAGCTATGCCGAATAAGGCGCCTGCACATAGAAGTAATGCGAACGATAGGACCGTAGCAAGACCTATATTTCTATAAAAGAATAATTGTTGAAGAGAATGAAGCAGTTTTAGAGTAAATAAATTTTGATTTCGCTCTTCATTTTTACTATTGTCTTTTAAATCATCAACAAGTAGTTTTATCTGAGCAAAAATTAAATAGAGCAATGAAAATTGCATGAAAAATGGGAAAATACCACCACCCCAATAATACGTGCTACTACCATCATAATAACTACTCGTCATGTTTGTGAATTGTTGTAGAAAAATACCAGTGTAACTAATTTGATTGAAAAATATAGCGAAAGTGATGAGCACCATTAAGATGCGAATATCTAATGCCATATTTTTAATATAGGAATCGTATCTTCCAAATGTATAGAACGTTATTTTGGATTTTCGATATAACCAAATTACGAATCCTAGTGCTGCAATACTTGCGCCAATAACTGCAAATGCAATTATTTTTTGTAGGGTGAAAGCATCCATATTGTTCTCAATGAGCGGTGCAACAACACTTGTTTTTGGGATGCCGATATAACCAGAATAATTACTAAACATCGATTGGATATTGGATAAAGCATCATCAGAATAGACATCCGGTGCAGTGTAGTGCTGATTGAAACCATAGTCATATGTGTCCGAGAGGTAACGCCATAAGTGAATTTCGTCTGTTTTATTTGTAATTGGTAGTTGTTGCGCAAATAGCACATTATTTTTATTAAAATAGTCTTTTGCCTCAGCAAGAGATTTTACTTTTGTGTTTGTAAAAACCTCGTTTGATGCGTTATTCACGAGAAAATACGAATAGGAATTGTCTTCTTTCGCAAATTCATTGGCAGTAGAATTTTGTTGTTTGAATTCGGATTCTACGGTTTTTAGCTGTTCTTCATAAAGTACTTTACGTACATATTCATCGTTAGTCAGTGATTCACGTACAACTTTAATTTTTGCTTCGCGTTCTTTGAGTAATGCTTCGTATTCGCTACGATCTTTTTGTTCTTTTGCTGCAACGATTGAATCTTCATATTGGTAATTAATCTCATTAATTTCATTTTCGATAGAATCAAATTGATAGCGATAATTATCAATATCTTCTTCAGTAATTGTAATATCCGCCTTCATTTTTTCTAAAGTAGGTTTATGAAGAACGAATGTGTAAATGTTTTGCATATAATTAACAATATTATTTTGAAAGTCACTTGTATGGAAATAATTTGGTGCCAAATAACGCTTAGCATATCCAGTCATACCAAACAATGTATCAGAAGCAAAGGTTAATAATAGTAGTATAAATGCATACGTTCTAATGTTTTTCCATTTTGTAGCCAATACCCCACACCACCTTTAAATATCTTGGATTTTTCGGATCAATCTCAATCTTTTCTCTTATTTTTCGAATATGAACGGCAACGGTATTTTCAGCATTATAACTCGGTTCATTCCATACGCGTTCATAAATATCATTAATAGAGTAGACGCGACCTGGAGATTTCATAAGTAGTTCGACAATACCGAGCTCAATAGGCGTTAATTTTACTTGTTCGCCTGCTACAGTAAGTTCTTTTTCATCCATATTTAAAGAAAGGTCGCCAAGTATGATTTCATTTGTTAATTGTTTTGGCGTTTCACAGACACCAAAAGTACGATATCGTCGTAATTGTGATTTAACACGAGCAATTAATTCTAATGGATTAAATGGTTTTGTAATATAATCATCGGCACCCATTTGTAATCCGAGTATTTTGTCCATATCTTCGCTTTTGGCACTTAAAAAGATGATTGGAATGTTATGTTCAGCGCGGATTTTAGCTGTCGCTTGAATGCCATCTAATCGCGGCATCATAATGTCCATTAAGATGAGATGGATGGTTTCGTTTTTTATTATTTCTAATGCCTCAAGTCCGTCAGCTGCTTTAAATACTTTCATTTGTTCATTTCGTAAATATATATCAATTGCATCTCGAATTTCTTTTTCATCATCAACAACGAGAACATGATGTTGCATGATTACTCACCCTCTTTATGTTCATTTTATAGTTTTAGTGTAGCATAAATTTCTTAAGTAATTGTCTAAATATTTATGAAGAAATTCTTAAAGCGAATGACCTCATTGTTTTTCTTATATACTAAAAATAGTATGAGTAAAACACCGTCGAATTTTTCATTGTGAATGAAAAAAGATTTTACGTTGACAAAGTGAATTGATTTGTTTTATTGTAAAAGTAAGAAAAATATGAAAAAGGAGGTTATGGACATGATTAAAAAGTATAGCATTCAAGTAAAAACGTACGAAAATTTAATAATCAATGAATCCCAACCTCAAAAAATAATGTGTGTGTTTAATTAACGAACAATACAAATTTGAATTTAGTGGCCATGGGTTTTGTTGCCCATGGCCTTTTTATGCATTTTTCGCCGTGGACA
>JBOFGC010000084.1:0-7102 GCA_051648945.1 Bacilli bacterium | reverse complement strand
TAATATCGTAACTTGAAGTGAAAAGTCCTTGCCTTTCTTCTTTATGGTGTACGCATACACATAGCGATTGTCTTTTCGTGTAATCGTAGAAAAATCGCGTAAATTGAAATTTGGAAATGTTGAGAGCCAATCCTTCTCCTTCTCCTGTACGATCTCCTCCTCTGTTTTTAACATCCAATCGTTTTCAATGTTGACTAACTTATCGTCTTTAAAGTAAAACGTTTGAAAGCGTGCAAATGGGTCTGCCTTATCGTTAAATATGGACCAGTCCACTGTCACCCCTTTTGACTCCAACAACTCTATTTTTATATCTGGTTTCGGTTGGTACACACTATTGAATGTGAGAACTGAGACGAAAACAGTTAGTACACTGCCAACTACGTATTTGAAACGCATTCTCCTCCCCCCTCTCACTATAAATTAATTTTCTTAAGCAATAACCAACGTGAAACGAGTACGTGCACACCGATTAATAACATTGTAATGACGACTAAACTCGTAAAACGGTCGTTCGTAATCATCATCCAATCCAATGATTCTGAAAAAATAACAGCACTCATAATAAAAAGTGTTCCCACACCACTAACAATTCCGAGTACAATCCCTTTTATACCAAAAGAACGTTCTAGCATTACAAATGTAAAACTCGTTAAGATGCTAACAATGATAATGCTCCAAATGAGAATGAATGTCTTGTAATTTCCTAAATCGAACGCAGACATGATATAGTTCGTTCCGTTCATCCAATTCTCTAGTGTTAGTTGGTATTCGCCTTCTAGTTTTGGTGAAAGTGTTGTATACAACCAATTTTGAAAAGGATATTGCACCAGTTGCGCCGAGAAAAACATCCCTGTCGTGAGTAGAATTGTACTTAACTTACTCAAATAAATCGTAAAGCGCGACACTGGCATCATGAACAGACTGTATATTTCTTTACTTTTCCCAAACCAGTCGCGATACCAAATGACGAGTGTGTACAACAAAACGATATTTCCGACCGCACCAAATGTTAGGACAACGGTCACTTCATAATTTTTCATCAAGTTGTACATGACGTTGAAAATTTGTTCTTCTTGAAGTGAATCTACATTTTTAGCGACACTAAGATAAACCGATATCGCTTGAATGACGGAAACAATGATCGTGAGACCGATAAACGGTTTAGCAATCCGTTGCAACTCATAATTCACTAATTTTATGAATCCGTTCATTGCTTATACACCTCCTTCATATAGTCAATAATATTCATTCCTGTTTCAAGCCGTAATTGCTCAGGATTAATATCCGCCACAATCGCACTGTCACTTAGTAAAATGACACGGTCCGCAAACATTTCGATTTCATGTATTTCATGCGTCGTTAACAAAATACCTTGATTTTCTTCTAAAAAATCACTGGATAAAAATTGGATAATTCTGTCGCGACTAAATACGTCAATCCCACTAAATGGTTCATCCAAAATGATATACTCACTATTTCGCGCAAGTCCTAGTAACAAATTAAATTTGCTCAAATTCCCTTTGCTTAGTGTTTTAATTTTGTCTGTTTCATTTAGCGCAAAAAATTGGAGATACTCTTTCGCTTTTTCAGCATTCCAATTATTTCCGTAAAACAGTTCCATATGTTGTAGCGCTTCTTTAATTGTGAATCGTTGTGAGATGATGGGTGTGTCTGGAATAAATGCGATGTTTGTAATATTCTTTGGTGTAATTGGGTGGTCATCTAAGGTGATTGTTCCTGCGGTGAGTGGGTGAAGTCCCATAATTGCTTTGAGAAGTGTTGATTTTCCTACGCCGTTTAATCCGAGAAGACATGTGATTTCTCCCCGGCGAATATCAAGATTGATGTTTCGTAGGACTTCTTTTTTCCCATACTTTTTACTTACATTTTCAAGTTTTAACATCCGAATTCCCCCACATCATAATATTTCTCTACTAATTGAAGGGCTTCATTTTTCGGTACTGCAATATGCGCTAACGATTCAACAAACTGGGAGACGGCTTCACGAATAAGTTCTTCTCGTATCCCGTCTAGTACTGTTTTGTTAAGCGTGATCACACTCGGTACATTTCTGTCAGTTTGAATCACTCCACTTTCCTCCATTTCCTTGTAGGCACGTTGAACGGTGTTCGCATTTACTTTCCAAAGTGTTGCAAGTTCTCGTCGCGATGGAATTGGCTCTCCTGGTTTGTAGTCCCCATTAACGATTTTTCTTTTGAACGTTCTAATAATCTGCAAATAAATCGGTTCCCGGTCATTAAATAGCACACCTCTCTCCTCCTTTAGTATTCATTTTGTTGTTCGTTGGTGTATGAGTGTATTATTTCATTAATACAGTTGGATGTCAATTTGTTTTTTGAAATTTCTGATAACTTGTCAAAATTAAGGATTTTCTTGCATCTGAAACTTCTCTTTTGGTGTCTGGCCCTATTTTTTCGGTGTCTGATTTCCCTCTTTCGGTGTCTGGCTCTTCTCTTTCGGTGTCTGGGGCTCCTTTTCCGGTGTCTAGCTCTCCTCTTCCGGTGTCTAACTCTTCTCTTTCGGTGTCTGGCTCTCCTTTTCCGGTGTCTGGGGCTCCTTTTCCGGTGTCTGGCTCTTCTCTTTTGGTGTCTAGCTCTTCTCTTTCGGTGTCTGGCTCTCCTTTTCCGGTGTCTGGCTCTTCTCTTTCGGTGTCTAGCTCTTCTCTTTCGGTGTCTAGGTCTTCTCTTTCGGTGTCTGGGTCTTCTCTTTCGGTGTCTAACTCTTCTCTTTCGGTGTCTGGGTCTTCTCTTTCGGTGTCTAACTCTTCTCTTTCGGTGTCTAGCTCTCCTTTTCCGGTGTCTAACTCTTCTCTTTCGGTGTCTGGCTCTCCTCTTTCGGTGTCTAGCTCTTCTCTTTCGGTGTCTAGGTCTTCTCTTTCGGTGTCTAACTCTTCTCTTTCAGTGTCTGGTACTCCTTTTCCGGTGTCTAACTCTTCTCTTCCGGTGTCTAGCTCTTCTCTTTCGGTGTCTGGCACTCCTTTTCCGGTGTCTGGCACTCCTTTTCCGGTGTCTAACTCTTCTCTTTCGGTGTCTGGCACTCCTTTTCCGGTGTATATCTCTCTTCTTTCGGTGTATGGATCTCCTCTTTCGGTGTCTGGCATTCCTTTTCCGGTATCTAACTCTTCTCTTTCGGTGTCTAGCATTCCTTTTCCGGTATCTAACTCTTCTCTTTCGGTGTCTGGCACTCCTTTTCCGGTATCTAACTCTTCTCTTTCGGTGTCTGGCACTCCTCTTCCGGTGTCTAACTCTCATCTTTCGGTGTCTAGCACTCCTTTTCCGGCGTCTAACTCTCCTTTTCCGGTGTCTAGCCCTCCTCTTCCAGTGCCCAATTCAATAACTCCAAAAAAAACAAAAAGCCACCCCATCACAAGGTAGCTTCTCCAATAACAATTCGGTCTTTGCCGTTTATGTCCATTACAATCTGCACATGCCAATCAGGAAACGCCTTAGAAATAAGTGCCGCAACACGTTCTGCTTGATTATACCCAACTTCAAAAGCAATAAGGCGTAAACAATGTGACCAATGCGTAGATGCTTCGGAAATCATGCGTTCATACAGTGCTAAACCATCGTTATCAGCAACTAGTGCTCTTTTCGGTTCAAAATCGCGCACTCCAACTGAAAGCTCTTTCCACTCGTATTCAGGAATGTAGGGTGGATTGGATACTAAAATAACAGGCTCTACACCGCTTGAAATGAGAGGTTGTAGCAAGTCCCCAAGATGAAACGAAACATCAACATCGAGCGCTACCGCATTGCGGCGAGCAACGTCCAATGTCGGTTCGTAAATGTCGACGGCGTGAACATCGAGGGATGGATTTTCCGCTTTTAACGTAATTGCAATTGCGCCGGTGCCGGTTCCGATGTCGACACAGCAGACGTCTTGAAAACTACGCTGCAAAACTGCTTGCACAAGTTCTTCTGTTTCCGGGCGAGGAACGAGTGTGTCGGATGTAACAATGAAATCACGGCCGTAGAAATTTTCGACACCCGCTAAATATTGAACAGGCACGCCTGTTGCATGTTGTTTTACCCAATTCTCAAATACTAACCACTGCGCATCATCCATCGGGTCAGCGTAATTCATTAATAACTTGTAACGGGGAATATCAAGAACTCGTAACAATAGCCACTCCGCTGCTTGCTCCTCGCAGCCGTGCTGCTGTAAATAAGAAGAAGCCCATTTTTGGGCTTCGAAATGTGAAATCACGATTCTTGGTCTTCCATGCGGCGTGCTTGGTCTTCCATGATGAGTGCTTGTAAAAACTCATCTAGCTTGCCTTGGAGCACTTGGTCAAGCTTTTGAAGTGTTAAACCGATACGGTGATCTGTTACACGATTTTGTGGGAAGTTGTACGTACGGATACGCTCAGAGCGGTCACCCGTTCCTACTGCTGCTTTACGTGTTTGATCGTATTCTGCGCGTGCTTCTTGTTGGAATTTATCGTATACACGTGCTTTAAGTACTTTCATTGCTTTATCTTTATTTTTGATTTGTGACTTTTCATCCTGACACGTTACAACAGTGTTTGTCGGAATGTGCGTTAAACGAACAGCAGATGCTGTCGTATTTACACTCTGACCACCTGCGCCTGATGAACAGTACGTATCAACACGGATGTCTTTGTCGTGAAGCTCAACTTCTAAATCTTCAACTTCTGGTAAAACAGCGACTGTTGAAGTCGACGTATGGATACGACCACCAGATTCCGTTTGTGGAACACGTTGAACGCGGTGAGCACCGTTTTCAAATTTAAGTTTAGAATAAGCACCATTTCCGTTAATCATGAAAATGATCTCTTTGTAACCACCAACACCTGTTGAGTTCGAGTCGATGATTTCGATGCGCCAACCTTGCATTTCCGCATAGCGCGAGTACATACGGAAAAGATCGCCAGCAAATAATGCCGCTTCATCTCCACCTGCTGCACCACGAATTTCCATGACAACGTTTTTGTCGTCATTTGGGTCTTTTGGAAGTAACAGAACTTGTAAGCGTTCTGCTAATTCTTTTTCTTGACGTTCTAGATCATTTACTTCTTCTTTCACCATATCGCGCATATCTGCATCGAGTTTTTCTTCGAGCATTTGTTTAGCGTCTTTCAATTGCGTTTTAACGTCCGTATATTCACGGTAGCATTCTACCGTTGGCTGGATATCCGATTGTTCTTTTGAAAATTCACGAAGTTTTTTTGTGTCACTAATGATATCCGGATCACTTAAAAGTTCGTTTAGTTTATCGTAGCGGTCTTCTACTGCTTGTAAACGGTCAAACACAGGACGTTCACCTCATTTTTATTTTGATGGAATATATTTATGAATTGCACGCCAAATGGGTGCAAAGACAAGCGAAACCTATGTATGCGAAGATATGGAAAAAATCTGCACATTTCAGTATAAGGCACCTTCGCTCAGAAAACAAACGTATTACATATGTTTGCCTGGGATTTCATGACAATGACGACAACGTGCTTCATAGCTTTCCGTTGCCCCCACTAGAATTATTGGATCATTATAATGTGCAGGAACGCCGTTAATGAGGCGTTGCGTTTTACTAGCAGGCGAACCACAAACAGCACATACCGCTTGAAGTTTTGTCACATACTCAGCAATGCTCATCAATTCTGGAACAAATCCAAAAGGTTCCCCTCGAAAATCTTGATCAAGTCCGGCAGCAATAACACGAATACCTTGGTCTGCTAACTGACTAGCAATCGAAACTATTTCTGAATCGAAAAACTGAACTTCATCGACTGCGACTACATCTGTGTCGCTCGTAATATAATTTAAAATCTCCGCACTCACGCGAATCGGAATTGCGCCTGCGCTTGTCCCGTTGTGAGAAACAACATCTTCATTACTATAACGATTGTCGATAATCGGTTTAAAAACAATTGCTTTTTGCTTTGCAAAAGTAGTGCGTCGAACACGACGAATTAATTCTTCTGATTTTCCTGAAAACATGCTACCACAAATGATTTCAATCCAACCACAATGTTTGATGATATGCACTGTTCGCCTCGCTCCTTTTCGATCTATGTCAATTTTATTATTCGTAACTTTGTTATAGATTGTTCACAAGAAAAACAGGCAAGTGTTTCCACCTGCCTGTTTCACTTTTCATACACTTATTTAAGACCGTATTTTTTATTGAAACGATCTACACGACCTGCAACTGCGTTGAATTTTTGACGACCAGTGTAGAATGGATGGCACTCAGAACATACCTCTACCTTGATTTCGTTTTTAACTGAACCAGTTTCAAATTCATTACCACATGCGCAAGAAACTTTCATTGCTTTGTAGTTGGGATGGATACCAGCTTTCATCAGTTTCATCTCCTTCTTGCCCTGCCCTCATTGGAGGTCAGAGTTGTCTATAAAAATTATGGTTTTAAACTACTTTAAACACACATGATGATATTATAGCAATAAGTTTTGTGTTTTGCAATTAAATTTGAATGCAAAATACAATTACCAAAAACTACAAGTTATTTCTCTTGTTTTGCTTTCGCACGTTCACGCGCTAACGCCTCAAAAAACTGTTCATTTGTTTCCGTTAATTTTAACTTACGAATAAAGCGCTCTGCAAAATCTGGCGTATCCGATAAGTTACGACGAATTGCCCAAACATAGTCTAACTTGCTCTTATCAAGAAGCAACTCTTCTTTACGCGTGCCAGAACGACGAATGTCAATAGCTGGGAATACACGACGCTCAGCAAGTGAGCGGTCAAGATGAAGTTCCATGTTTCCTGTTCCTTTGAACTCCTCATAGATAATATCATCCATACGCGAGCCAGTGTCAACAAGTGCAGTTGCTAAAATCGTCAGACTACCACCTTCTTCAATATTACGCGCAGCACCAAAGAATCGTTTTGGTTTGAAAAAGGCCGCTGGGTCGATACCACCAGATAATGTTCGTCCGCTTGGCGTACATGTTAAGTTATACGCACGCGCAAGACGTGTAATACTATCCATCAAAATAACAACGTCTTTTTTGTGTTCTACAAGACGCATTGCACGTTCGAGTACGAGTTCTGCAACATCGACGTGATTTTGAGGTGGCATATCAAATGTAGAA
>JBOFGC010000083.1:0-43134 GCA_051648945.1 Bacilli bacterium | reverse complement strand
AGATGTATTGTAAAGCGAAATCGTCCATACCGCATGCTTCTTGCGCCATGTCTTTCATTCGTTTCATCCACTTACGTGCATCGCTCATACAATCAAACGATTTTGGTGCAACGCTTCGCTCGTAGATATCTAGATAACCGGTCTCTACGTTAGTGTGATGATACATCGTTGGACCGAATGGAACGCGTCGTGCTTTCTCTTCGCCATTTTCGATGTATCGTTCACAAATATTGTCGCCGATAACGTCTACGCTTAAATAAAATGTTTCGCTCATATGATTCCTGTCTCGAAAAATAACGGGACATTGCGTCCCGTGTGTATTAGTTGCCGATGCGGTATTTGCAGACGAGTTTCCAGTTTTCTTTATCTTTGAACGAGATAATCCGGAAATGATTTTCGGTGCTGTAATAATGAGTGCCTAGAATATCACACATATTCCAATCAGACAAGCATTTCGCGATGTTATTTCGACGAGTCTCGTCCTCTGACGTGATTTCTACTTGACGGCCGTCAAGTTGGAGCAGTTCTTTAAAGTGAACGATGTAATATCGTCCTTGCTTTTGTAAAATGTGACACGATTGATACAGTACACGATCTTTGTTATTCGCGATACCCATACGAGTAAGCGTTTCTTTGATTTTCAAAAAATCATCGGGATTTTTCAACACAATTTCTAACATATTCATTTTATATTCCTAGTTATTCTTATTTCCACTTCTCAATTTCGTTGAGAATTTTAGAAATTTCAGCTTTCTTCAAGTACGGACATGCATCTTTGATAGATTCTTCTGTCGCAAGAGGCCACAGACGCTTTTTCAAAATCGCACACTGTTCGTCACTGAAATGATGCTCAATGTATTCAGCCGCTCGAACCTTATTCACTTCGTAGAACTTAGCGACACAAGCAACAAACACTGTATTGAGTGTTTCCTCAATCGGATCTTGAATCGCGCTGCCGTTACCGAATCGTTTACCGGTACGAATCGAGTGTAATAGATAATCATAATGCATCTGCGCACTTAGACTATCACCCAAAAGATTCATTTCATATACATGAAAGATACAATCAATATGTTGCGATAACGAGGAGTTAACGTTGTATTCACTATAGTTTTCTAAGTAGTCAACATTAACACGTTGTTTGTTCTGATTCAGTTGGTTCAGAACATAAAAGAACTCATTCGCAGCAGTTTCTTTGAATTGATCGGTCAATTTCTTGACCGAACCCCAATTCTGCTCACGCCATGCGATTTGATGGGCGTTAAGTTCTTCTTCACCGTTTAAAAAGCCTAGACTCATTTAAATTGTGTTTCCATCATCAGTTGAACCAACATCATAGAGATATGAATCTCAAGATTCGCAACTTGCTGGTAGTATTTCTGATTCTCACCGATAGTCAGAATCGCACCAGGGATAGACGACGGTTGAGCATGATCATATAGTGTTTCGTACAACTTAGTAACAAACGTCGGGTAATCGTTAACATAGCGATTAACTAGACCACGAATGGTACGAAAATCTTTACCTTTCAGCGCTTCGATTAACTGATTGATATCGGACGCTTGTTCGCTTTGTGCAAGAATACCTGAATCGATAACGCCTTTTTGTGCATAACGATCTAGTTCTGTAATCGTACGACGAAAATCTGGGAAGTTTTTCTTCACGAGCGAAGCGACGACTTTCATATCTTCGCAAGGAATATTCTCGTTTTTCAGGATCTCACGACAGCGAATGATCATCTGTTTCATCATGTTAACTTTATCAGCGTCGGTTGCATTACCGAACTCAATAACACGTGAACGAGATTTCAACGGTTCAATAATACCATCAGCGTTGTTTGCTGTGATGATAACAGAACAGTTAGAGCTGTATGCTTCCATAAACGAACGCATATGACGTTGTGCATCTGCTAGACCTTTACGGTCAAACTCATCGATGATGATGATTTTACCGCCTGGCTTCATCGTTTTCGTCGATGCGAAACGGGTCATCTCAGTACGAATAAAGTCGATTTTACAATCTGCACCATTAACAAAAAACAGTTCAGCGTCAAGGTCATTAACAATAGCACGACCGATAGTTGTCTTGCCTGTACCAGGAGAACGAGACACCAACACTAGGTGAGGACAGCGACCGGATTTAACAATACCGCGAAACACTTCTTTATCCGCTTCTGGAAGAATACATTCTTCAACAGTACCAGGACGGTATTTTTGCTCTAACATCCACTCACCAGCATTAACTGAAATATTCATTACGTTTTCCTCATGTTGTTATTCACTTTCAAAATCATAATATAATGTCTTTGAAAGTGAGCCTCTTTCGAGGCTCAACAAATATTATTCGAAGTGTGAGTTTTTCTCAATAGCGATGATGTATTTCGCTTGCTTGCCTTCGAACTGCACAGCGCCTAAGTGAGTGATAGAAACAACATAAGTGTCGTCGATCAGCTTCATGTTTTCGATACGCAGGAAGAATTCAAAGTCGTTTGTGCCTTCGTAATCTGCAACCTCGATAGCGTAGTTGTTCGCTGACGGATCTTCTGAGTTGACAG
This sequence comes from Bacilli bacterium, assembly GCA_051648945.1. Lineage (GTDB taxonomy): Bacteria > Bacillota > Bacilli > JBOFGC01 > JBOFGC01 > JBOFGC01. Next base: position 40,580 of record JBOFGC010000083.1, on the reverse strand, counting down.
CTTTAACGATAATCTTACCGTTCGCTTGAGTCACTACAATTTCCGGCAAACGCAGAGCGCTTGCAGCAGAAACAACACTTTTCAGGTCTTCTTGTTTCAGTTCGAACATAACATCCGCTACTGGGAACTGAAGCTGTTTCGCTGGGTAAGTGATAACAGATGGATCTACCAGAGTATACTTAACGTTAGAACGATTATCGGATACTTTCACTTGCTGATCTGCGATATCAGCAACGATATCAAAATCTGCACCGAAAAGACCAAGCACACTCAAGAACTCAGAAACACTATAGATACCGATATCAGCATCGATTGTATCTGTAATTGTAGCTTCTGCGTAAATTACGTTATTCACAGACTTGGTAGAAATAACATTGCCAGCTTTCAGAAAGATAGATGGGTTGATAGTAGCAAAGTTAGACAGTACTTTCAGAGTAGATTTAGACAGTTTCATTATTTTATTTCCTTAGACATTCATTTCATAAGATGCGGCTAGTATAACATTCTAACCGCGATTAGTAAACTCAAATATTAATTATTCAAGATCAGATTTCAGTTCAGCGATAACCAAAGCTGCCGCTTCGTGTACAAAAGATTCAATATCTTTCTGAAATTGTTTTTCAATAACAAAGCGACCTAGTGTACAGATTTTAGTGTTGTTGCCTTGTTCTGTCATTTCATCTGCATATTTGCGCATCAGTTCAATTGCTTTATCGTGAACATCGCGGTCAATTTCTGCGTATGTTTCGAATCGGTCTTCACGAGTCAGATATTGAAACTTAACATCAAGCATTGTTCCCTGTACATGAGGAATCCAAGCTTGACGAATTGTGTTTGTATAAGTGAATGCGTTGCTCATAATGTATTTCCTTTTCGATTCAATTCAGACGCTCAGTATAATCGAGCTATTTTCGATTGTCAACAACATTTTTCTCTTTCGTTGTCGTCGCTCTATGTGGTGTATATTACAGAATATCGTGGTACTCGTCAAACGTTATTTCAAATTATTTTAAAAAGAAAAAGGAGCCCGAAGGCTCCTTGTATTACTCATCCATTACAGAGAAGCGACCTTTCTTAATCATGCGAATATGATGGTCAAATAGATTTTTATCGTGCTCTTCGCGATGCGAGATAACGAACATATTACCTTTAGCGCCGTCAAGAATGCCATGAATAGACTTAACACCTTCGCCGTCAGTAGCACCATCCGCGATTTCATCAAGAATCAATAGATTGATCTCAGTACCAGAGACAACCGATGCCACGTCGCGCCAGGTGAACATGAGCGACAAGTCAATACGTGCTTTCTCGCCTTGTGAGAAAGATTCATAAGAGAAATCTTCTCGTCCACGAGATTTGATCACCTCGTTGAATTCTGAGTCCAACGTAAACGTGTAGTCTGCGCCCATAACAGTCAGATAATGATTCACTTTCTGATTGATGACAGGCATATACATTTTCATAACAGTTGCTTTGATGCCGGAATCTTTGAGCATGTTCAGTACAATCTTACGAGCGTACATTTCTTCGAACATCTCTGATTTCTCGACCCGTTTCGCTTCCATCTCTGCGTCGAGTTCATCAACACGAGAGCGATCAACCGCTGGTACGTTTTTCGCTTGTTCGATTTTAGCTTTCATCGAGTTTGCGTTATACACTTCACTTGCGATCAATCCTTTCTTGCCATTAATCTGTGCAGATAAAGCCGCCAACTCTTGTTGTTGCTTTGTGAACGCTTGTTGTAGATCGATGTATTTCGATTCGTGTTGCTTCGCTAGAGTTTGTTTATTCTTTAGCGTTTCACTTTCTTGACTTAGACCAGAAACGATACCGGACTTATACGTTTCGTCGATTTCTTGCTTACATGTAGGACATGTGCAGTTATCGGAGAAAAACTTCATAGTCTGCGCTGCTTGATGCAACTTAGTGCCGATGATAGTAAATGCTGTCATGCATTTCTTGATCTCTGCGCTGTAATCAGTAGACATAACAACATCTGCCAACTGAGACTGTAACGCTAGTAGTTCAGTTTTAATCGATGTCGCTTTCTCTACGTGATTGTCGTATAAGCTCTGCAACTGCGCAATGTGATCACCTGACATCTGTTCCTGTCGCTTAATGTGATTCATATGAGCTGCGTGTTCGCTTTGTAAGCCATCGAGTTTGATAACTAAAGCGTCCATTTGCTGCTTGATTTCTTTCACAACCGCTTTGTTTAACACGTCCATCTTAGAATAAACGGTCAAGTTGATCAAGTCTTCAATCAGAACACGACGGTTAGCTGCGGTCAATTGCATGAACGGAGTGTATCCGGCTGTGCCTAGTACGATAGTCTGCTTGAATGATTGAATCGTCATCTTAATGATGTCGGTTTCAAACATAGTCTGGAAATCTTTAACTGCCGCGAGTTCAGGAATTTCTTGACCATCACGAGTGATTTCGAATACGTTAGGCTTAATACCACGTTTGATGTGATACTGATGCTTTCCGTCGTTGAAATCGAGATCGACGAGTAGCGCCTTCTTGTTGATTGTGTTCAGGAGTTGACCTTTCTTGATACTACGGAAAGGCTTACCATACAACACGAAACACAACGCTTCTAGCATGGTGGATTTACCTCCACCATTCTTGCCAGTAATCAACGTTTTCTTGTTGCTCATCAGGTCAATAACAACAGGCTTTGCGCCTACGCTCATAATATTTTTGTATTCGATTTTCTCAAACGTTAATTTCATTACACACCTGCTTCTGCATATAAACCGTTAAAAATAGTTTTCACGCGATTTTTAACACTATCATTCTCGTCTAGTAAATCCACTTGTGAGTGAATCACCTCGATTGTTTTCATAACTTTAACATCAATGTCGCTGTCGTCATCGGAAGAAACGCCGACCATTTCTTTACTTGTGAATTCGTAGCAAGTCGATTCGAACCAAGTTAACACTTTATCCAGATTGACTTTATTCGTTTCGCTTAAACTGCGCTCGATAACTAAGTGAACGACTTTATCTTTGAACTCACTTACGATTTCTGCTTCTGTCATCGTCCATGTGTCTGCATCGAAATACACACGACGATGATTCATTACCGGATTTTCGTAAAAATTAATCGATGCTGAAACTTTATCGTAAAGCCAATATCCGCGAGGATCATTCGCATCACCAAGGGTGATAGTGTACGGAGTTCCGACAAATTCAACATTGCCGCCGCTAGATATAGTGTGAAAGTGTCCTGACCATACAGCATCATATTTCTCCAAGAAATCGGGTTCAAGTCCTGATGACTTAACGCCTTTATAAAATTCATAGCCATTCAATTCAAAATGACCGACGCAGTACCGACTGGTACTTGCCTTAATGAACTCAAATACGTCGGTTGAGTTCTCTTTACAAATCCAAGGAATCAAATCGATAGTAACGCCTTCGAGTGTGATCTTGGTTGGTTTTTCGATAATAGTAAATGAATCGTATTGTCCGAGAATCTCACGACAACTGTTAGGAGTGATTTTATCCTTTAACTGTAAATCGTGATTGCCGACGATAGCAAAAGTACGCTCAAACGTTTCCTGAAACAATGGAACGATTTTCTCACGAACAAACTGAATGGTGCGCTGTGCGATTCGGTTACGAACGTCGAAAAAGTCGCCTGTTTGAATACAGTATTTGATATTCTTCTCTTTACATTCATCACAGAATCGTGTGAGCGTTTCGAGAATGTTCTTTTCCATCCAAGGGTCATCTGCTTTTACGCCAAGATGGAGATCGCCTAATAGTGCAAAAATTTCATCAGGTGTTGTTAATTGTGTGTTCATATTCTACCTTCTCAAAATGGGAGAGCATTCGCCCTCCCTTGAATATTAACCTTGATTAGCGCGTTCTAGTTCAGCTTGAGCAATTTCAATAATTCGCTCAAGAGAAGTAGTATACAACACTTCAAGCACATCGTCACCTAACGGTTTACGAATAATTTTACGAATCTTACCGATAGCGTAAATGTATCCCGGTTTGTTCATCTCGTACAGACATTTCTCTGCGTGAGATTTCAGACGGTCGATTTCTTTTTTATGTTTCTTGATGATCTTACGAGCACGCTTATCAGCGATGGCACGCATAGGATCATTTACAGCAACATCAGCGCCAGTAACAGCACGCTCAAGGATTTCGTCTGCTGCTTGTGAGTTGAGCATTACGTCTTTTTGTTCGACCATTTTATCACCAGTTCGTTATCATGTTCAATATATGAGATTTCGCCGTATCTTACCGCGAATCTCTGATTTTTTACTTCAAGAGGGTCTACCTCGATGGGAACACCTCTATCCAATAAGTCTAACTTAATCCAATAAGGAATCAAGTCTTCCTCGCCATTAATTTCATTTAGAATTTCAATGAGATTGTATTTAAAAATTGTTTCCATAAATTGCACCTAAGCCGGATAACGGAATATCCTTCACATCATCCTCTTCAGGCATATTCTCATCAGCTTTCTTTTTGAGTCCGTTATCATAATCGGCAATTTTAGTAATCATGTCTTGATAAAAGTCTACATCAACCATAGCTGACATATCCGTACACTCAGAGTCATATACTTCTTCCACAAAATATCTGTACTTCGTGACGCTAGTTCTTCGCTCTTTCTTAATTCGATTCTGGAACGCTCTAAAACACACTTTGGTGATGTATCCGTAAGGATTCTTATAGAGAGTAACGTCAAAGTTTTTAATGCCCTTGAGCGCTGCCTCTACGCCGTCACCAATCATCTGTTCTTTCCAATCAGGAGTATACCCCGAAAAGTTCCATCGTCTAGCTAAGTTACTTGATATATCGAGTATTGCCTTTCCAATATCATTGGAAAGAGGAGCATCTGGAACACTTTCTCTTATTTTCTGCCACTTCACGAGTGATTCGTAAAGTGCCAGATTATCTACATAGTCATTGGATTTTTTCATGTCATACACCTCAAGTTCGTAAGTTAATTATACTACAGTTAAGAGTGCATATAAACATGTTAAAGAAATATAAAACAGTTTAACACTCTGATGCAACGCATCAGAATATTGTCTTTGTCTATACTATATAACTATTATAGAAACTAATGAACAAAATTACTATTAGACGAAATAAAAGGGCCTTTCGGCCCTTTGTTAATTACTTTCACGATGTTTTGTCAACCAGTTTTTAACTTCTAGTAAGTGACTTGGTTCAGTTGGATCGAAATCCGTTGCTTTCTTGTTACTCTTTTTACAGAAATAATAGAACGCTCGACGTTCTTTTGGAGTCATTTCTAACACAGCACTAACGCCACGAGACTTCCAGTTATAGTCTTTAGGAGCTGCTGGAGTTAGGTCCACGTTGTGAACGTCAGTAACATCGATAACTGCATCAGGTAGATAATTATTCTTCAGATACATCGCTGCACGCATATCAGGCACAACAAGATGAACTGTTTTTGTTGAGTCGTTATTCCGAATGTCGCCGCGTGTGCATAACTGAAAGATAGGCTCAAGATATTTCGACACAAGAAACGCGTCGATCAACTCGTTATCTTCTAGATCCTGCATTGATGCTAACTCAGTAAGGATCGGGATCTGCCATGGCTGAGGATTGTAACTAAACAATGCAACAATATGATTCGCATGTGAATACATATTCAGTCCGTGTGGGTTATACTGAATCTGATGGCCCAACATTCGACTACGAAAGCTGTTTGTCGTGTAAAGAAAATTGCCTTCCGGGTACATCGTTTGCACCATGTCTTGGATCTTATTATACAAACTTGTCTCGCCGATCGATTTATCAGCAACACAGCGCGACCATGTTTGATCGATCATCACACTGATTTTAACTCGGTCTGTGTTGGTGTATGCCTCGAAACGCAGTTTATCGTGAAGATGACTTTTGCTGAATGTCCATCCGTTCCAATATTTCAGAATGTAACCGGTGAATGTTTTATCGAAATTTGCACATGCTATCGTGATTCCAGTAAACACTTCCCACTGTTGATTTGTTAGGTCTTTAATGTAATAGAATTGTGACACCGAATCGTCACCACGACGAAACCGAACAGGATGTCCATTCAGTAAGCTTTCGTAGATAGGTAGTAGCTTAGATGCGATTTCATCGTTTTGATTGAAACCATCGTATGCGATTTCTGTTAGTTCCTCGCGACGCGTTTCGTCCAGTCGCAAGTTATATGTGCTTCCAGTAGAGCCGCCAATCGGCATACAATACGATAATACTTTGTACGAGTTGACAGTCAGCTTCATCATGTCGAGCGACACCATGTCTGGCACTTCATCGATATAGAGATGATACCCTTTGAACAAAGAGAAATCGCACGATTGTAATAATGCTGCGTGGGTTACGAAAATAACATTAGGCGTTTTCTTTTCCATAACATTAGCTAACGTTTTTGTTACGGATTGATTTTCTTTTTTATTGTCACTGTCGATAATTACTGAATTTTGACCGCCCATCTTATTGAAAAAGTTGTACGACTGACGGCTTAACTGACGGGAGATAGACGAAACGATCGCCTTTTGGTTTGTTTCTTTAATGTATTCTAGGAATGCTGCCGTTTTACCGGCTGCTGGTACAGCTTCTAGGATATCGACGTTCATTATATTGCCTATCAAAAAAGGAGCCCGAAGGCTCCTTACGGGGTTATTTTACTTTAAATTCGTGTTTTGGCTTCAGTAGCACGTCTGTTGTGAATTCGCTGATAATATAATTCACAATGTGCTCACGTGCAAGCGTTTTTCGTGTTTTGATATCAGCAGATTCGAGTAAATGTTTGCATCCAGTTTCGATTGTATCGATGAACTCATCGGGTACATAGATTCGTGTGCCTTTCTCTTGACAAGTCTCGACGAAGCGTTCCATACGAAAACGAATATAAGGATTAATCATATTCTTGATTTGCACACCTACAGCCAAGTCTTTTTCTGTTTCGTATACGTATGGCACATCTTTAACAATAGACATCAAATAACCTCATTGGTTTTCATATTCAAATCGCGTAACATTGCACGAAAATCAGATAATCCACCAATTAAAACATCATCTACAAATATACGAGGCACGTTAATAGATTCGCCTTCTTTTCGCTCAATACGAGAATCTAGGTCTTCCAGTACCGCATTGTCGTAGATTAGTTTACCTTTGTGAATTTCCGAAACGACGCAATGGAACTCATAATTTATATCGTTCAACTCGCATAACGCTTTCGAACGCATACACGACGGACAATTCATCACATTCGGATTAAATCCGAAAATTTCAACATACATCATTTACCCCTTCAAAATTAATAAAGCTATTATAGCAATGGCCACTCGAAAGTAAACACGAAAACGAAATTCGTGGGTTACTCCTGAGTGAAATATTTGAAACAGTAAATCGCAACGTGACCAACCCAGACAATTCCCATTGATTTAACGTATGCCAAATCTAGCGAAGTTACGAACTCCCAACCATAAATCTCGAAGTAACTATATGTTATCAGGAAATAAAACACGTAACAAACAACAAACAACACAGATTTAATCTTTGGACGCGCTCGCTCTTCTTCATAAAACGAATCGGGCAACATGTCCATTTCAATCGCGTAATCGGATTTCTTTCCGTTGATGAGTTTCATCGTTTAATCCTCGATGCTGATATGTCTACTCGGTAAGGCATTGCGCCTTGTGTTCCTTCTTGCGTTAATTCATAACGATATGTCGCTTTCAATGATACACTACATCCTACTGCATTGTGACGACATCCTTTGACAATCCAATCGGTCGGCCCACTATCAATCACAATACGAGGTATATCTTCTTTGCCGAAACGAGCATCATCTCTTTTATAAATTACATAAGAACGTCTACCGTCACTACGAACCGCGTACTCGCCATCGATTCGTACTGTTGTTTTTCCTTCAATTAAATCGAAGAAATTATCAGGATATTTTCCGTATTTCACTTTATTGTATTCGCGAACGACCACTTGGTAAGACTCGTATGTTTCCATATTGGGTTTGTAATCAGCGGGTGCAGGTGGCACTATCATCAACACTATAAACTGATACATCCATACGAATCCCCAAGCAAGTATCAACGCGATACCGGCGACTACCGCCAATGCGTAACCTAGTAATCTAAACATAATATAATACTCACGTTGTTGACTTGATGAACGCTATATTACTAGGAGTTAATCTATTGTCAACGTTTTTATATCGATTTTTCGTTGGTTGTTCGAACCTCTCCAGGGCTTCATAGTTGGGTTATCTTGTTCATACTTACCATCGATCACAACATCGACGTGCTTCAGGATTTCCGAGATAACTTCATCGTCTTTGATATCTTCGAACGTATATCCTGTCCACATCCAGATATCTTTTTCTGGATAACGCAGCTTAAAGCGACGAACAAGATTAAGCACAGAAAGACGATTACCGCGGTATAAAGGGTCGCCGCCAGAAAGACTAAGCCCAGTATGATTAGCGCAGCTATCAATAATTCCTTCAATGACTTCATCTGTTACCTCATATCCGTTTTTGGGATTCCATGTGTATGCGTTATAGCATCCTTTGCAGCCGTGACTGCATCCAGAAAAGAACACAACGACTCTAACACCTTCGCCGTTAGCCATATCGCACGTATAAATTTTATTGTATTTTGCCATTTTTCGATACCTCAAAAGCATATATGCGTTTATTATAACACATATATGCTTGGAGGTTAACAATTAATCGTTATGTTTTGTGCGCAAAATTGTTTCTTTTTGTTTGCCTGGATTAAATGGACGAGCATCAGGTGCTCCCAAATAACCACAAACGCGTCGAGTAACAGAGATTGTGCCCGGTTCTTTGTTCTTACAGTAAGGACATTCGTATCCTTCTTCTGTTGCGTGAAACTCGCCAGTGAATCCACATTTGTAGCATTCATCAATAGGAGTGTTTGTGCCGTAGTATGGCAGTTTATCGTAAGTATAATCCCATACAGCTTCTAATCCTTTCACGTTGTGAATCATGCTAATGAATTCGCCGTAAGAAATGAATCCGCCAGACGCATGTTGTGGATAAGAAGACTCGAAATCGATCTTATCGAATAGCGTAACTTTCTTACGAACGTCTAAATGGAAGCTGTTTGTATAGTAACCTTTATCCGTAACGTTGTCAACTTCGCCGAACTTCTTAATATCTAACTGACAGAAACGATCGCATAGAGATTCTGATGGAGTTGAATACAAACTAAATCCGAAGCCAGATTCTTTCTTCCACTCATCGGTATAAGCACGCAGACGCTCAACAACTTGAAGCGTGAATACTGTTTTTTCTTTAGATTCGAACGTGTGTTCTTTTGACTCAAACAGCGCGTTTGCTGCTTCGTGTAATCCGATGTAGCCCATAGAGACACTAGCGCGACCATTTTCGAATAACGGGAACACGTAATCATCTGCTTTCAAACGTACGCCTAATGCACCGTGCATGTAAAGAATAGGAGCTTCTTTCGCTTTCACTGTACGTAAACGATCGATACGAGTGTACAATGCTTTCTTAACTAACTGAGCGCGGTCGTCTAGAATCTGCCAGAACTTCTCAATATCACCTTTACATTCGATAGCGATACGAGGAATATTAATAGTAACAACACCTAAGTTATTGCGACCCATGTTAGATTCATAACCGTTTGCGCCAACAAACGAACGACATCCCATAGGAGCTTTGAAATCGCCGGTCACTTCGACCAACTGATCGTAGTTCAGGATATCAGGATACATACGCTTAGTTGCGCACTCTAGTGCCATTTTCTTGACATCATAGTTAGGGTCAAACTCTTTCAAGTTAACGCCGTCTTTGATTGTGAATACGAGCTTAGGAAACACTGCTGTTTTCTTTTTCTTACCAAGACCATCAATACGAATTCGCAAAAGTCCTTTTTGGACTAAACGAGCTTCCCATGATGTGCCTAGACCAAAGTTAATAGTAACAAACGGAGTCTGACCATTGCTGGAATATACAGTATTCAATTCGTATTCTAACGATTGGCATGCATCGTGTGTTTCTTTTTCTGTCATCGTTTCTGCGATGATAGCGGCTTTCTTTTCGTTGCCTTCCATTAGACGCATTGCGAACGATAGATTCTTGTTATACGACGCGCGAACATAAGGAATCATGATCTCGTCGAGTTGTTGAATCGTCGTGCCGCCATATGTATTCGACGCAACGTTAGCAACGATCTGAGCAACAAGATTCATAGCTGTACCGATAGAACGAGGCGTTTCGATTTCTGCTTGTCCCATCTTGAATCCCTTGAACATTTCTGGGATATCAACGATCATACAGTTAAAATAACTACCTAGTGGAGAGTAATCCAAATCGTGGTAATGGAGGTCGCCGTCGATATGCGCAGTGGCTATTGATTTGTCAAGCATAACATTCAACGCATATGCTTTGGAGATGATGCCAGCCATCAGGTCACGCTTGGTAGCGATAACAGTCGAGTCTTTGTTTGCGTTTTCTGTGCTCGTCGCCTTGTCTGTGGTGTTAAACATTTCAGCGATTTCTGTCATCGCGTTATTTGCCCAATTTTCGTTCATAGTGCCTTCTGTTCCTTTCTGAATTCTTTACCGTATTTTACGACTAATCTAGCTCGTGTGTCGTTATCGTTGAACGCATATCCTTTCTCCGTCATAAGACTTCGCATGTCGGTTAGATTTAGACGTTTGAATTTACTAATCATGTCCGGGACGTACTTAGGATGAAAGTCATTCCCTGAGTAATCTTGTTCTAAGTAATCAGCCAGGTTTCTGAGCACTAATGATAACTCAACACCTTCCGATTGTAAACCTGTTCTCTGAAAATATTTCTTGACGTAGCCCTCGAACGTGTTGGCTCCGCGTGATAAAAGACCACGCACTTTGCCCGCGTTGGGGCCTTCAAGTGCGTGGTCGTGATCTAAATGAGCATCACCAACATGAAGACTCAACGCATTGCCCGTAATAGGACATTTTCCACCTTGATCTTCGTATAGACGTTGCTTCAATTCTCTTGCAGTTGCGACGGTTAATTGTTTCATAATCTCACCATTTCTTCTTCATGTGAGATTATTTATTACTAAACGTCCCAGTTTTCTTCGTTTTTCATGAGATTCCTTATTTTGTTTTGCCGTATATTACGTTTCGAATCATTTCATCTAACTTAGGAATCGCGTAATCGGATGCCATATTCAGATTCGAGTCAAATCGGTATGCGTAGTTCGACAACTCGTCTGGGTTCACGTTAACTGCAATCGGAGTTGCGCCACGATACGGCAAACATGACTCCGGTTGTACTACGTTATAACTCATGCCGATGAAAATCGCTAAATCGTCTGTTGTCATATCGTAATCAGCGATCTTATTTAAATTGCGATATTCAGGCGCGCTTTCGCCGAAGAATACAACATTAGGTTTAATCATCGAATCGAGTGTTTTAGTTGCACTGATATCAACCGCGTTATATCCGACGTTGGTAATCCGTCCGGTAGAACATTCTACAATCTCGGGCAGATAACCGTGTAAGTGAATCGCACCAGTCACACCAGCGCGTTCTAACAAGTCATCGACGTTAGTTGTAATGTTGACGATGTTATCAGCTCCAAACTCGTCCTGCCACTTGGCAATCTGTTTGTGCATTTCTGTTGGTACAACGTTTCCTAGTTCAACGCGGCGCTGATTATAGAAATCATGCACTAAATCGTAGTTTTCTGACCAAGTGTGATAGTTACAAACAAGATCGATGTCATGATTGTGCCACAGACCATCTGTATCGCGAAACGTTGGAATACCTGCTGATGCGCTAAGTCCCGCTCCACTGAAAATATATACTTTAGCCATTATTCCCACCAAATTCGTATTGCATGTACGTATGCTTCGTCAGTTAACGCATAATTGAATCCTTGACGCTTTAACCAATCAAGTCCACCGGACCTCCAGTCGCCATATGGCATTTCGGTGTGTTTTATCCTGACTTCACGATAGCACTTCTTTGCGTTCTCTAGTAATTTAGATTGCACTAACGATTTAAACTCAGGCAATGCGTTTTCGTTTGTTGCCTCGTATAAATCTTTACATTCCTGTAGAAGGGTTTTCATTCTTTTCTCCTAAACACCACAATAAGAACATAGACAGAAGAGGACTAACAATCAATCCAAACAAGAACCAGATAACACGATTTCGTCCTCGTTTATATGCCATGTCGTCGTTTACATACAAAAGGGCAACAGTAACGATAAAAACTAATAATAATTCCATAATAATTCCTTAGAGAAAAAGCTCTGCCGTATGGCAGAGCTGTAATATATCAAGATTATAACGCAGAGTCAACGCGTTTGCGAATATCTTCTAGTGTGTCGACGTGTGCCAGACGACCATTATTGATATACTGCACAAACTGACTTGTATATTTCGAACGGTCAATCATTACGTCCGTCAGGTCGATAGTGTATTCATTTCCCATGGTATCTTTAACGTAGTCAAGACGACCTTTCTTGGAAGCTTTCCACTCAGCACCTTTAGGGCATTTAGCAACACCGCGCCACAATCCGTTAATTTCGATAGCCGACATCTTCATAGCGAATTTGTGAGTATCGCGATTAACTTTTTGTAGCAGACCGCCACCCATACCGAATGCGATGTTTTCAGCGGACCATTTACGAGTCTCCATCCAACTAAGCACACGACGAATATCGTCAGCGTCGTTAATGTCGTCGCCCTGAATGATACGAACATGCTTATTCAGTACTTTGTACCCTTTAGAGTTATACTCGTAGCCAAAGTGTTTACCGAGCATCTCAAGCGTATACATGATGTTACGAATCATATCACCGGAATCTGGACGGATTACGAAAGTGCCGCCTTTAGCGATAATTTCGTCTTTCATTTCCAGACACACACGCTCGACCGCAGCTTCGTAATCGTAACTGTCCATTACGCAAGAGTAGAACCCTTCGCCGAACATATCGATACTATTGCGATACGCATCATCTTCATCTTCATAACAAACGGTTGTGCTGTGTTCGCGTGCTGGGATAGAGAACCCCGCACACTCAACATCAAACAAATCTTGAGCTAGAATCAATGCTTCAACGGTATCAGTGCCGATAAAGCAATACAGTTGAGCCAGACCACCGACGGCAGCAGATTCTTCTGATGTTGCACCACGAGCGCCGAAGTCGTGTAGACGTGTATTCAACACACCAGTGAAATCATCGCCGGTCAAATCAGATGTTTGCGTCATATATTGTTTTAATACTTTCTTGCACATATAAGACTTAGTAGCAACGGATGTTGGATACCAAGTAGCACGTAGTGCAAATGTTTCACAGTTTCCCGGAATCCAAGACAAATCGACTGTCGTCGGCAAGAACTCTGGTGTTTCTAGTACTACCATTGCATTTTGAGTTGACATTACTGTACCTTCCAGCACCGCATACATGTCGAGTGGTAGTTTGCCTTCCAACTCTTCCGCGATATACATCCACTCTTTCAAGCGGAAAATATCACGACCGAAGTGAAACTTAAACAGACTGTTGGCGCGTTTTACGTCAGCAACAGTGATACCAGCGTCGATAATACGTGCTAGACGATTCATACCAGCAGCTACCACCTTTTCGCCCACACTTCGTGGTTCGATGTAATAAGATGTGCGAGTAGTGCCCTGAGGAAATGTTCCTGGATGGGTTACTTTGTAAGAATCGGTATTGACACATAGGTTTTTCTTGAATGGATTGCTCATGAACTTGACTCCCAAGTTGTTCTATTGTTTAAGTAGTGGAGACATTATCGCATGTCTCCGTAGCGTTGTAAACATATTAGATAAAATAAGCAGCAATCGACGCGGCGAAGCTCATAACAGTAAACACAAACGCAATTCCAGACGTTGCAGTGTTGCTGTTCCATGTAGCGGCTGTAGTGATCCACAGTCCCAGAATGATAGATTCGGTAATCATTTTATTGCCTTATAGTTCGTTGACTTTCAAAAATGCGTTAGTGCGAAATTTCGCAGTTAGTTTATCGATTTCTTGTGTAACTATAGTAGCACGTTTCTTCTTCTCTTCGTCAATTAGTTTTTGCAATTCTGCGATCTGTTTCTCAAGTTCAACAATTAGGTCGGACGATTCTTTGACAGTAACGCGAATCGATTCTACGCCTGCATCGAACAACGATTTACCAAACGCAGTAGGAGCAATTGCCTCGGGAACTTCAGTTTGTTTGAACTGAATAACGATGTCGTAGTTAATCCAATATTGACCCCACAAATACGCAACGTTCGTACGATTCCGACAACGAATACTAGAAACTATATCACGAACGTACATTGTATGTCGTAGTTCTTCGAAGAACGAATCCTGTTTAGTATTAAAGTCGACAACAGACAGATCCTCGTCTGCGTTAACACGAACGTGAATCGTGAGTTTATCTCCGTTACGATTGATCCGTACTACGCTACATGATTTTAATTTGCCTGTTCCATGTTCGATAACATGCTTGCCGATATCAGTACACGAAACGCCACACGTATTTCGGTAGCAGTTAATCATATCATTCCACAACCGAGTTACCAAAATGCGATTGGTGCCTATCGATTTCACTAATTGTGGATTAGACGACATCTTGTTAATTCGTTTCATCGATTTATTTGCGTAATGCTGACGACGAGACGTTCCGTTTGCGAATTTCATTTTTTATCTCCACACATAAACATCATAATGTCATCGTTCATTAGACGACTGCGAATTTCCATTAATTTCTTGCCTAGGTTGTTCTGACCAACTTGCATGTTAGCGCAAACTCCCCAGTATGTATCTTTCCATAGGTTGTATTCTACTAGCTCTGTTGTACCGGTGTCAATCAATTTTTGACGTAATGTTGGATTACATTCGCCAAATTTATAATTCAGGATAACAGACATGAACAATGTGCGTTGTGATTTCCAATCAGGGCGAATCTTGTCTTTGTGTTTACGAACAAACGCTTTCAGTCCATTAGACGAATGATTCGCTATAGCGCCGCGCATCTCCACGTCGTGGAACTTCATTGCTTGATAGAAATGCTCCGCTGTAGGATAACCAATTCCTCGGCTGATGAACATCATCTCCAATGGCCAGAAATTAGACAAGAATGCATATTCGTTTCGGAATCCGTTTTTAGTTTCGTTCATTGTGTTCTCCATAGGGCCCGAAGGCCCCTTTCTTAGTTCGATGTGTTAGATTTGATTAAGTTCGACAACTCGGCTACTATGTTTTTCTGGAATTGTATATTACTTTCTTTGATCCGCTGTTGTAGTTCGGTCTTCATCGATTGCAATTGAGTAATCTCTTGACTTTTCTGGTCAATCATCTTCGTGACGGCAGCAAGTCGGTCGGAATTTGACTTGACTTCAACGTTGCGTTTCACTTGCGCAACTCCAATGTAATCGCGAATCGCGAGCTTTAACTCGTTATCTTGCGACACAAAGGACAACGGATCGGTGTTGTGTGTAGGCAATTCTGGGTTCACCTTTTTCTCCTGTTGATAGATCGTAACGACGAAAGGATTCACGTAGTTTTGTTTGTGCTTATTCAACTCCGTCTGCAATGCATGAGCAATCAACGGATGATGATTAGATTTGCACTGTGTTTCCATACTAACAACAAGCTGATTACAATCGGCCTCGGATGTCAAGCTTACTAAGTGAATCACACCAGGAATCTTTCGATGCTGTCGTAGACTAACGTAACTACTCATCATGGAGTGCGATAGAGTAATTTCACCTTTATGAATCGCAGTCGAAGCTAGTGCCATCATATCACCAGCGCGGAACATACCCTTTATATTATATGGGCTAGTCGATGCCATACGGAACTTTGTTCGCAGACGATCGATTTTACGAGAACTTGAATAACGCATTTTGTTTCCTTCTAATTAGGGACTTTCGTCCCTTTGCCATTATTGCATGTTTACTTTATATTCAACGCCGTTAGCGTCGTAGTAATACACATCAGCGTGCTCGAAGTCGCAGCAATATTCCCAATCCCAGTAACGCCATTCAATCAGTGCGTTTGGTTGTTCTTCTTCTGGAACATCTTCGTTGATAACCCAATCTTTATAACCTTCAACGTGGCTGAAATCGTCCGATCCGCCCTTTCCGCTCATATACGCAACAGCACAACGATTCAGGAAGTTCATGAACTCAATGAGTTCTTTCTCTTTATCGCCATCCATATAAACGGTCTCGGTTGGATAACCATCAGCATCGTTTTCCATGTACGTGATAACGATTTTGTACTTATTGATTGGATTGGTAGTCTGAGTTGCAGTCAATCCGGTAATGCTTTCGAATACGTTAGCTACGTTGGTGTTACCGAAACCACGGCGTGGTCGTGAGATTAGATGTTTCATTATGCTTTCATCATTTCGAAATATTTCATCAGATTTCCTCGTTTGTTTTGATATGGCTATCATACAACAGCCATATCATATTGTAAAGCTAATTACAGAATATCACCGATTTGCGCAGGCTTAAATGAACCCTGTCGCATATCGCGATCGCAGACAATGTGGACAGGACAATTTCGGCAACCATTTTCGTCTTTGTTTCCAATCAACATATTGCGAAACTCAAGGGATCGTGGATGATTCCACACATCAGTTACGAAATCCTCAGATTCGAGTACGTTAATTCCTTCTTTCCAGTTACCTTCGCCTTCCGTAAATGAGCAAGGGAAGAACTGACCGTATTCATTTATGTAGCTACTGAGGCACAGACTTTCACATGGCTCAGTCGCTTCTGCGAACTGTTCGAATTTCTCGTGACCTTTAACTGAATCGATAAAAGCAGGACCAGAACAGCTATCGAACCCAAAGCGTACTTCATGTTCCAAGCAGTAGTCGACTAGCGCTTTATATTGTTCGCGTGTTACGGTATCGAATTTCTTACCACGTCCTTTCGCCTTCAAGCCCAAAAAGACCACCGCTCCCATTCCTTTCAGTCGAGGGTCGTTCAGATATGCGTCAATCACTTTATATGCACCCTCGATTGTACGAGAAGAAATCATATAGTGAATATTGATAGCGAACGACTCACGCTCGTGGCGCTTACCAGCTTCAATCAGACGAGCGATTGAGTCGAAAGCAACGTCATATCCAGCATGCTTATATACGCTAACGGCCACTGCTCCTGCGACTTTAGCCAGCTTATCTGCTACTTCTTCTGAGACATCAGCGATTGTCAAGTTAGGCACGATACCTTTTTGACGAGCGTACTCCATCATCTTGAACATATCAGGATTGGTTACGCCTTGAGCATCTGCGCCCAGTGCCGTTTGCTGGAGCCATGGCATTTTATCAATGATCGTTTTGAAATGCTCGAAAGGCATATTGTAGCCATTAGGATTATTTCCTTTATAACAGAATGAGCATAACTTGTTGTCTGGACCATTACACACAGTGGTGATCTCGATGTCGAGGATATTTGGGAAAGGCCAAACTTCAACATCGTCGTCTTTGGTTTTACCCCACATCTGCGTAAATCCGTTCACTTTATTGAAGTTGAAATTTGCTTCATCTGAACGAAACATTTTCACAGATTTAGTTTCGACCATTTTGCCAACAGGAACTTCGATCATACGAGCAAATTCGACAGTCTTAGACATAATATTTCCTTCAATTCATCTTGTTGTTTAAGTGGAGCTATATTAACTCCGTTAGATTATAGTGTCAATCACTTTTTCACAAAAACATTTTCTGTTGTGCGAGTCATAATAACGTCGTTTACGAGAATCTCAGTTTGTCCCATAATCTCAGATTTGACAGAGTTCACGAATGGAGCATAATCGACTACCTGTACACAAACTTTGCCATCATAACTCGGGTCGGCTTCATATTTCACGTTATCAATAAACACAACGTAGTCGCAGCTTTCGGTTGTTGTTGAGATGTTAATTTTATTTTGTTCAACTTGCAGATAGTCGTTTGTCGCGATACCGGCAGTTAGTGCTAAAGTCAGTAGTAATGCGCTCATAATTATTTCCAGTAGAAGTCTTGAGTTAATGTAAAGATCGCGTATCCCGCAGCCAATCGAAGAAAAAACACAAATCGCGGGTTAAAGTCATCCATCAGTTTCATAATAACTCCGTTTGCGAGAACAGTACACACAAACACGAGTACAAGATTTGGCCAGATAATATTCATTTTTGTTTGCCTGTGGTGTTGGTTAATCCGTGGTGTTGCCGCTGAATTCGGTCATCTCGTTCAGAATTCGGGTGATATCAGCAGAAGGAACGCACCAGATACCCCAAGAGTGATAAACGATCTTTAGACCTTGTCTCTTGTAGTGATTTGCTACCTTACGGTCGCGCTTCAACAGTGCACTCAGTCGTTTCGTGTATTTCGATTTCATTTCGTTTTCTCCGTTTCGTTTTGATGAGGTAATAATATCAGGCAGAACTTTTACGTCAACACATTTTTCTAATTATTTTCAAAAGAAAAAGGAGCCCGAAGGCTCCTTTCAAATTTAACAGTATTCAGTGTCGCCGTAGGTTTTGATTTTCTCTCCTAACTCTTCGCCGATTTTCTGCATCAGTGCGTGAGCGCCTTCGCCAACAAACCCACTCAGACAGGAATTAACAGAAAGACAGGTAGGGTCAACTGCTACGCCTAACCAAGTGCCAGTGTATTCGTATTCGGCTGCTTCGATTGGTCCTGGGAAGTCTGGCCATTCCCATACACTCTCTTCCAGGATTGTCGTTTTATCTTCTTCTGTCAGTTCAGCTCCGGCTATGTCGTAAGCTTTGATTATATCTTCTCGACATAGATTCAGACCGCAGATAATAAAAGATGAACTAGAGCTGTTACTTACAAAACCATTACGTGTTTTCATTTAATTCCTTAGTTAATATAGCGTTGAAACGATGCTCACTCGTTACGAGCATGTCCCATAATTCTTTATACGGGTTATATGTCTCAATCTCAATAACATTATAACCCAGTTCGTTCAGTTTATAAACAGATTCCAGAGTGGAGTTAGAATAAGTTCCGTAAGTATGATCTCGATAGTCACTATGAGGACCTTTACCGTCGAATGGCTGCATTCCTTTCATACGACAAATCCTAAGATGATAATCTAGGCCTCGTGCCTTATCTAGAAACTCATCCTCGGCTGCCTCGTCGTCACGATTAAACGCTACAATAAAGCTAGAACTAGAGCTGTTACTCACAAAACCATTACGCGTTTTCATTTCTTGATCCAGTTATTATAAACGCCAGTAGCCCAGGAATACGTGTATAGAAAAGTCATACAGAATATTCCCCATTGTCCTGCTGTATATGTCGCATAAAGCCAGAACGGTTGAGCAATAAGACCAAATATGCAAGCATATTTCTTTAGTTTAGGATTTGATTGCTGTGTCAGAAACACAGCAACTACGCCCGTCAACATAATAGCTAATTGAACGAAAGTATCCATCAGTACGAACTCAGCTCCACACCTTTACTATGTTTGATGATAAGATTGACCAGACTAGACCCGGTTTCGTCGCTGTAATCGATGTCAAACCGAATGATCTTGTATCCTTTATTGTGCAACTCAACAGCATCCTTTATCCATGGGATGTCTACCGCAACCGCATCCAACAAAGATTCGCCATTTTCTGGCTCAATGCAACAAAATTCACCATTCATCTCATCAACAAAATCGTCAACGGAACCCGATGCATTCAACACGCGGGTAGACACCAATTTCGAAATAGGAATCGAGGTATCGCCTATTGTCAACTTAGGTTCTTCTTGCAGTGCAACGATAAAAGATGAACTAGAGCTATTACTTACAAATCCATTACGTGTTTTCATTATTAGTCCCGGTCTAGAATTTCTTCGGATGTGAAATTGGTCATGATAAAATCGAATGTGCCGCGATGGTTATAATCAACATCAACCGTCAGCAAAATTTTTCCTTCGTCCAACGATTCAAACTTATCCATATGACCTGGAGAAGTTTCTTGTTTGTCGTCATCAATGCACCAGTTTCGGCGAATGTAATGTTTCAGACCACTCTTAGTGTGAATCTCGTCGAAGTCTGTTTCGCCGTAGCCTTCCTCATTCTGGTCTTTCTCGATTGCGACTTCGAGCGCATCGATGCGAGGATCGTCTTTGGCAACTGCGATAATAAAACTAGAGCTAGAGCTATTACTTACAAATCCATTACGTGTTTTCATTTCTTTATCCTCAAATGCTGCGCCCGAAAGCGCAGCATACAATCAATTAGTCAAGCGATTCGCTAGATCGAACATACACATACCACGATTTCCAGACCAGTCGTAGCCAACAAATAACACGTAACCATGAGACTGCCACCGAGAGCTACCGTATATCTCAAACGAGTAATCGAACTCCGAATCGCCGAACGTATCTTTGCCAATTAAGCCGTACTTAACATATTCGCAATCAGCTTCTAGCCACTTTTCATTGGTTAGGTCGATAACGTCATAGTCGATTTCCGTTTCGAATAACTTGCCGAGGTTTTCACGTGCTAGTGCATATTTTGCAAACGCTTCTTGGATTTCATTAACCATTGTAGCCACCACCGTATGTGTATTCGCCATTCGCTTCGTGAATATATGCTGCCGCTTCTTGATCTTTGGTATTGAACCAGTCGATATCAATATCTTCGTAGTTATATTCCCATGAATCATCGTCGAAATCAGGCTCGTCACCCGTTGCGTCTAGATACATCAGGTATCCGTCAGGATTATCTTCCATGAACGCTTTAATGCCGTCAACTTGAACTTGATTGCCATCAAACGCTTCGATGTACGACTGGTCACGAGATTCGTCATATCGAGGGCCGCCCCATACATGTCGGTTAGCTGAACACAATTCGACTAGAGACATAAATTCTGTACCGTTGCCGAACTTATCCACAACTTCGTCATGTTGCTCTTTAGTCAACAGAGCGACGCCGATAATAAAACTAGAGCTAGAGCTGTTACTTACAAATCCATTACGTGTTTTCATTTGATTTCCTTTATTACTGTTTCTAAGTCAGAAAGTTCAATCTTGTGAGATTTACCTTCCCATGTATTTACCCAGATAAACCGATCACCGGACTTACGTCGGTTCAGTTGCAGTCGTAGTATTTGTCGAATATTGCCATATTCGAAACAGTTCACGATGCGCTCTTGGTCGTGTTCGTTCAATCGATAACGAAATACATGACTAAACCAGTTACGAACTCGAACGCTGTCTATATTTGCTAGAGCATAACACGCATCCTCGAAATTCACAAACTGGAATCCGTGCGCTCGTTCTTTTTTAGTTTTGAACCCGCGGTATCCACACGCACCATTTGCTGGCTCAAATCCTAGTAGATCCATAGCATCAATTAGGGATTTCATCAATTTAACAGTGTAGTTCATGCTGCACCTTAGTGATTGTTAATACGACGATGAGGCAGATTACGGAAAATGTTACCATGTTCCATGTTAGACTCGAAATAGCCACAGTCATCGGCATAAGTCGTAGTGAAAGTGAATCCGCTTTTGTGTTCTTCTGGTTGTTGTTCTTCTAACATATCAATCAGGAAAGCAGCCAGATTTCCTGCGTTTTCGTCGGTTTCTTCGATGTCGAAAGTAGACAACACATTGTTCAATTCCCAAGCAATATCCCATTTGTCTTTGCCGGACAACATAGCCAGTTTACGAGTATCGGGAGATAGTCCGTCTGTTGTGTCGTTTTCGACTTCGCGTGTCATCTCTTGCCACACATGAGCAACAACAACATCGGACGTTAAGCCAGCGTTGCCGTAATCGGTAGTCGTGCAGCACTCACCCATCATTTCAGCCAGTTCTTGTCGACTTTCAGGCTTACGTGGAAAGTGGACGATGAAAGAAGAGCTAGAGCTGTTACTTACAAAACCATTGCGTGTTTTCATTTTATTATCCTCAAATGTCCTTTCGTTTCGATGGGGTCATATTATCATAACCCCGTTTATATGCAAGCTTTATTTTAAGAAATTTCGCATTTCATCAGAATAAACGTCATCACAGAACTTATCCCAGAATTCAAGATCTGGAGTAGATTGGAATCCATTACGCTTGGCGACAGCAATCAGACTTTCAACGTCGTTAACCACGTCGTTCAACAGTTCCTGCACGTCTTTGAATGGTAACTGACCCAATTTCACTTTCAAGATCGTTTCGCGGTCTTTCAGTGGATACACCAGGTCACCAGTTTTAAAGATTTCTTGTAGCTGATAGCCACCGCGCATAGCATGCGATAGAGCTTTCCAGTCGATGCCTTCGTTGGCTTCAGCTTTGCGGGCACGCTCGCCGTATTCGTTCCACAGCTTCTCAACAGCGGTGCTGAACTCTTTGACCTTGATGGTCTGCATGTACTTACGACCCATTAACAGGTAATAAGTCATGTTGTCTTTCTCGCTGTTCTCCCAGTAACAAAATTCGTTCTTAGGCAACAGATGAGTGATATGCAACATGCGCATTTCGAACGCTTCGTCTGGCAACGAAGACAAAACATCAACAACTTGACGCAGTGCAGCCAAACGAGAACCTTTCACGCCATACTTACTGGCCTGCTTCATAACATAGCCCATGTAAGCGCTCATGTCGGTAGAGTAAAACATAGAGCGATTGCGTTGAATGTATTCCCACACTGGAGAGCTTTGTATAGTGTGTTCTGGTGTAGTATGCAACATATCCAGAACAAACGTTTCGCCTTCGCACGCTAAGTGCAAAAACTTACGCAGACTGATCCAAGTATTATCAACGTCGTCAACGTCATTTTTATGGAACTTGTCAGATGTAGACTTTTCGATGGTAGACTTAACATTACCACGAAGTAAGTCGCGCATCGGAGGAATAAACACGCTCTTGTAATCCATATCGGATTCTGGTGTATTCAGTCCATAAAGATGGGAGCCATGGACTCCCTTAAAAACAGTTTTCATTCGTTGCTTCCTTGATCGCGGTCAGGCCAGTAGTAGAAATTTTCAGTTGTTGATGTTATCATCGCTTCCGCGATGAATTGTCCATTTGATACCAGTGTCCAAATCTCTTCCTGTTCAGAAACGTACGATTTACGTTCAATAACACCTAAACGATTGCGAATCTCATCATAACGATCATAACTAATACGTATCATAATATCAACCTTCGATTTCTGCTTTCCAACCAATCATGTTGCCATGACTGATACCAACTTCAGTCACGTATGTTCCCAGATGCGGCTTGAACATACACTCAAACGTTCGAGGACCTTGTGTGCCATTCGTGTGCGTGACAGTTAACACGGATTTGTAATCGTGGCACATATAGCCACCACGATTCACAACACCTACTGTTTCGTATTCACGTTCATCAATTTTAAATTTAGTGCCTGGTTTCTCGATGCTCATTGTACGAATCATACTAGCTCCATAAAAAGTCTAAACTTGTACGCTTCGATGGAGGTACATATTTCACTACTTTTGTTCGTGTGTCAATGTTTCCTGCACCGATTAGCTTAAAAAACTGTTTCATGTCGTCTTCGTTACGAAAACGAGCAGTGATGTGTTTGCCTTCTGTTTCTTTTTCTACTACTTCTTCCGGTGCATCGTCCGGGTTAAAATAACGCATTAGCTCACCTTTTCTAGTTTCTTCAAATACATGCCGTATTCATCACACGCATCCACAATATCAATATCCGAACGATATTGCAAGCGGTTTGTTTCATACGGAGAATAATCTACCCAGTGATGCCAGCGACCATTCATCCATTTCAAACGAGCAACATCAGGATGCATATCAACAATCATTTGTGACTTAGGTAATGTGCCTTCTTTACTGTAGAACTCTTCGGTGTTGCCGCCTGCCATTGCCTGTGTTACTAACTTACCAGTCAAAAACGCATTGTATTGAATGGTACAGTGTCCATCTTTCAGTACACGCAAAGACAAATCTGTATCTTCGTTGTAACGGCCACGCCAGCGGTAAGGCTTACCTTCGTTGTCTACAATGTCGTTGCGAATCAACAGACAACTATAGATACGACAGTTAGGAACGAATGGCGGCAGACGTTCACTAGGAATCGCAAAGAAACGATAATGCGGTCCACTGATATAAACGTTATCATAACGATCGGTGTGGTCTTCCATCGAACGCAACACAGCAGCGGTAGAAACGATGGTGCGCTTGTTGCCGTCTAAGCGATACAAGTTCTTAGCGTTATCGTCCATAACCCAGTGGCGTTTAGCACCAATAGAAATAGAGTGATCCCAAGCGAAGTTACGAGCTGCACCAGGACCTTTACTACGAGTCGAACCTAAATCGTCAAACGTGTCGTAATTGTCTAAGTATTCTTGTGGCAGAATAAGCAACTCAACAAAGTTTTCATCTACAGCCGCTTTATAGTCGTCGTATTGATGAGCCTCAACGATAATATAATGCTTAACACCTAACTCGACTAATGTATCAGAAGTCAAACGCTTTTCGAAACGACCTTTACTCGGTAAGTAAATAGGATATTTCGGTTTATTCGAATCAGTTACATCTGCTGCCCAACGAATCCCAGAGTAATCGTCGATTTCTAATCGAGGATACCAGATACTTTTTGTAGTGTCTGAGTGTTTCTGATTAATTTCTTTTTGAAACTCTGCGTAATCTTCCATGCTATCAAACTCAACACGGACTGTATGATACGCGTCTGAACTCTTAGGGTCATAATGAGGCATTCCCCACCAATGTTCCCACGGATTATCCACATTCAGATATCGGTCGTTAACCGGAATTTCGTTTCCATCAAGGTCATATCGTTTTTCGGTACGTTTCATGTTTCTGCCTCATTTAAATCATACATGTATTATACAGGATAATTTGAGAATGTAAACAAAAAAGGAGCCCGAAGGCTCCTTTTATTAAATACCGGTAAAATGTTCGATGATTTGATAGTGATCTTCGAACAGAATATCACGGTTCTTACGAATCCAGTGCAAAGGATACCATGTAGCAGCTTTTGCGTCGGATGCAGCGCGTACTTTAGGCAGCGTTCCATCAGCGTCAGGTTGCAACACGATATACTGAGCAACGGTAGGCTTACTAAACACAGGACTACGATTCGGATTGTCAAACAAATGACTATCACGAATAGAACCACGAATAACTTTAGCAGGCACTTTCAGGTTAACTTCTTCTTCCAGTTCACGCAGAGCAGCATAACGAAATGTCTCGTTACTGTCTTTGTGTCCGCCAGGTAGTGCAAGTGCGCCTTTGCCAGGAGTGAACTTACGCTGAATAAGAAGAACGTTGTTATTACACAGAACAACAGCATCCGCTGTGCAGTGATTCAATGATGCTGCATAAGGATAAGATTCGAACTTCTCCAGTTCCTTATCCCAATATCGACGCTCTTCACGTAGACGGGCGTATTCGTATTCGTTGACGTCCATGAAATCTTCGAGTAGTTCACGAGTTTCAATTGGCAACGCATCACGTAGTGTGTATTCGCCTGTGCGCAACCAAGAATCGCGGATAAACGTAGAACTCATAGGAACACGTCGTCCGTAGTGATTGACCATGTACGGCTCAACTGCCACAAGATCCCAATCAAACTCTTTCAGCCAGTAAGAATCTTGATCTTTCTCATATCCTATCATAGCGATATTGTCTGTTTGTGTTTCGCCTACACGAGAACGAACTTCGGTTTTCCACTTTTCGTCGCTGTTGTAATCATCTAGGCCCAATACAGTAACACGATATCGGTCATCATGGAAATGTGAACAAACAACATCACGAACATGACTAATACGACCGGTTGAACCGATAGGATTCTTCACATCAGGAAAACGATCCGCTGAACCAACAAGGATAATAACCTTTTCGGCAACTTCAAGACCTTTACGAACCAACTCGATGTGACCTTTATGCATACCAGGGTTAAAACGGCCAATCACAACTGCTTTAGAATATTTTTTCATTTCTTGACTCCCAAGAATTATTGGTAAATTAAGGTAACTTAGTACCCATTAGAGAAAGCGTAGGAATAATGTCCCTTGCTCCTTGATACTCTGAAGTTTCGAACACTTGATGCCCTACTGTCCAGATACAATGAATTATAACTGCAATTTTAAATTTAAGCGAGTATAATTTCATTAATTTTTCTTCGTATTCATCCAGAGCATCATGGACGAATTTCGATTTCATAACTTCACGATCAAACACGCTTTTACCATTTGCGAAAATCTCGATTCTGATTCGAGTTAAATCGCACGATGGCATGCCTTTGCGTACGTCTGGTGAGTTTCTGATTGTTATTTCTGACATTCTATTTCCTTCAATCGATCAAGTTTAGTTAACATGTAATGCTTACGACACACACTAACATACTTATCGTTGTTTCCAATCTCAATCTGGGGAGCGTCTAATATCATTTTACCATTAGAATCGCATCGAATCACCATTGTAGCTTTTTTGCCACAGTGACACATACCTTTCAGTTCGATCAACTTATCAGCAAGCGCAAGTAATGCCGCTGAACCTTCAAATAACTCACCTTTGAAGTCAGTTCGTAAACCGTAGCATAGCACTGGGACATTGTACGTGTCAACGATTTTTGCTAACTGTAGTACTTGTTCGCGCGAAAGAAACTGAGCTTCGTCTACCATAATACAATCGGCAGGAACAATATAATCGCCGTTCATCACAAGATCTACGATATCAGTTGTTTCATCATAAGTCAACGCAGGAGCGGATAATCCTACGCGAGATGTGATCTGACTCGTCTCGAATCTATTATCGATCGCAGCGGTGAGTAGAATAGTTTTCATTCCGCGTTCTTGGTAATTGTATGATGCTTGTAGTAAATGCGTGGATTTCCCCGCATTCATTGAACTATAATAAAAATAAAGTGACATTTTCTTCTCAAAAGGGGCAGTTGCCCCTTATTTAAGTTTTAATAAGTAACGGATTTGTTGAATAAACGTCAATACGTCTTCGATAGGATTCGTGATAGCAGGAACGGCAGTTGCGTGTACTTTCATGCCGTGCAAATACAATTTAAGGAGCATATCATCAGAACTAAAGTATTCCACGTCGTGATGTTCGTAGCGAACATCTGTGATGCCTGCTAATGCTTCGGCGATGCGGTCAGTGTATTCTGGTAGTTCTTTATATAACTTATCCAGAGCTTTATGTTCGGCATAGCTACGTGTGTTCAAATGCATAACATGCGCTTTGCCTGCTGCGTCGATTAGACAGGACACGAAACATGCAGGGTCGCTGTCAGTATCGGCAAGAGGAACTAATTCTTCATCACGCATCATAACCTCGTTTCATTTCGATGCCATGGCGACGGGCGCGCTTGTCGTGTCCGGTCTTGCGAGGACGAGATGCGGATTCTAGATTCTGACGTTTCGTGATGATAGAATCTAACGTGACTAACATCGTTTCGTATTTCTTATTGATTGTGATATCAGACGAACTAGGAGTATCACATGCGAATTTACGACCGGTAATCACGAATCGCAGTTCCTTGTGCAAGTCGATTAACTCTTCGGTAGTTTTGTTATTGAGCTGTTTTTCATCGTAAAACTTGATCATAACTGTTTCCCTTTGCTTGATGTAGTTTGATGTATACATTATACACCACGAGAGTAGAAATATAAACGAAAAAGGAGCCCGAAGGCTCCTTATTTTACTCTATTCCTAGAACTTCACGAAGCTCTTGCAGATTACGAACTGGACCAGTACCACGGTCGCCAGTTTCTTCGTTGATGTACGTTGGTAAAGCGCGTACGCCGTATTCCGCTGTTGTATCTACATCTTCATCAACGTCGATGTATTCAACTTCACCTAGACGCTCCAGCAGCGGTTTTACCATAGAACATGTGCCACACCAGGTCGCACCAAACAATTTAATTTTAGGTTTCATTTTTCTTTCCTTCTTAAAGTTTTAACAGGGAGCTTTCGCTCCCGTATCGATTAGCCCTCGCAGGCAACACAACTCGCTTTGCCATCAGACGCTTTAGAAACACGCTCAGAGCGCAAATAATATAGAGATTTCAGTCGCGGACAATCCATGAACATTTTATGCACAGATGCGATGTAACGTTCAGGAGCATCACTACTAAAGAACAGGTTAATCGATTGTGCTTGATCGATATGGCGCTGACGAGCAGACGCTAACCGAATAATCGAATGTTGGTCGATTTCATAAGCAGTTTTAAACACCGCTTTCTCGTTATCGCTCAACCAATCGAGATGCTGCACAGAGCCGTTCCAATCGATAGCTAGACTATCCATCAACTCATCAGAGTACATGCCTTTTTCTTTAGCGATTTCAACAAATTTCGGGTTACTACGAACGAAGTCGCCGGAGTTGGTTTGTTGAATAAACGCATTACAGATAATAGGCTCAACGCCCTGAGATACACCACCACATAATAGCGCAGAACTCATGTTCGGTGCAATAGTAATCAGTGTTGCATTTCGTAAACCAGTACCTTTACACCACTCAGGCTCACCTAATTCTTGTGCTAACTCAGCAGACGCGATTTTAGAAACTTTAAACAAGCGACTATAAATCTGGTTGTTGATCATGTGAGCTTCGCCGGACTCAAACGGAATCATTTTATCTTGTAGATAAGTATGAAACGCAAGAGTACCTAGACCGATAGCGCGTGCTTTCTCCGTGAATCGCACTGCCTTTTCCATATAAGGCTGGTCTTTAGCTAGTTCGATAAACTCAGAACACACAGCATCGAGTAAACGAACTCCCCATTTGATATCTTCGTCTGTGAACTCATCCCACAGTTTCAGGTTGAACGAACTTAGTACGCAAGTGAAAGTATGTTGTTCGTCGGCTGGAAGCGCGATTTCGGTGCATAGCTGTGAACCTCGGATACGAATGCCAGAATTCTTAATTGCTTGTGGAGCTAGTTCGTTAGCGACCCAGTTCTTCCACATATAACCTTTACCGAAACGGGCACGAGTATACAATACTTCGTTCCAGCGATGCAATGCTTCCGGATCTTTGTTTTTCAGAGCTTCATAATCTTCTTTCTCATAAACCCAACCAACATGCGATGCTGCTGGATCTTTGTGAACGTAACCAACTAGCTCTTCGAAGTCACCATGAGAAACATCTACATAACCAGCCCATTCACCACGACGACCGCCTTGTGCAACTTTTGTTTTTGTATCAACGTATGTGTCGAATACAGGAACAACGCCGTTAGCTTTATTACCAGTAGAACTGATCAGTGAACCACGAGGACGAATATCACCCAGATAAGACGCTGTACCGAAGCCATTCTTAGACAGGATAGCTAACTCAGTGTTGCATGAGTAGAAATCTTGAATAGAGTCGCCTACGTAGTTACCAGAACAAGAAACAGGCATACCGCGAGTTGTGCCAGTGTTACTCAACACCGGAGTAGACAGTGCAATCTTACTAGACCAAATCAGTTCAAAGAACTTTTCTTCGGCATCAGGACGAGGGTCCCATTTAGCTAGTGTTTTAGCAACACGACGAAATGCACCTTTTACAGTTTCATCGCCATATTGATATCCAGTTTTGAACATTGCGTAGCCTTGTGTGGTGTACCACATAGGGACTTCGCCTTCATCTTGTAGACGTTTACGCTCAATGGATAGTAATTCGAATTTGTTATCAGACATTTTTATTCCCAAACACAACTAAAGCCAGTACGATTATGATTAATGTTATACTCAGATCCATTACCAGTGAAGAAATCAGTTAGTTTCTTACTTGTAATCGACTTGTAAAACCACTTAGCAACTGGGTTATCACCAATTTCATAAATGTCATCATATCCTAGATTTTCTAAACAAAGATTGATACGAGATTTAACAAACATACGGATATCATCAGCGCTAATTCCCTCGATAGGTTCAGCAAAGATAATATCTAGAATCGCGGATTCGTGTTCGTACACGGTTGCTGCCATCTTGAAGATATCAGATGCCAGAGCTTTGCGCACATCAATATCGTACTTTTCTTTCATCTCACGACATAACGTGTGAAACAGCATTGCACCGCCGATACTATGTTGATGCTCTTCTACTACAGAAAGATCAACACCACGACAGATATTTCGAATCAAGTTCTTGCCACATTCTTGTGACTGAAAATGCTTCAGGTAAGCAAACGAGCTATAAAGAACGGCGCCCTCGATGAAAGTAAATGCAGCGAAAGAACGAGCATCATCAGGATCAGAAACACACTTACCAATAAATGCGACGCGCTCAGATAACGCTTCGGATTCTTTCCAAGACTCATAAAACTCCTCAGTGTTGAGGCTCAATACTTCGTTAACTTTATCATAGAATGGTGCGTGAGAA
The DNA here is from genome assembly GCA_051648945.1 of Bacilli bacterium. Taxonomy (GTDB): domain Bacteria; phylum Bacillota; class Bacilli; order JBOFGC01; family JBOFGC01; genus JBOFGC01. The sequence goes on along the minus strand of JBOFGC010000083.1, from coordinate 10,228 downwards.
TTTTCTTCAACCGCAGCAAACCATGTACCCATACGAGTGAATTCTGGACGACGGAACGTTCGAACGATTCGACCTGACCAATAATCTTCACCGACATGACGTTCATACTTAGTAAACAAGCGAAGAGTCTGAGTTATACCATTCAACTCAGCGGGCGTTAAACGAGTGCGCAAATCAGGAACATCGTTTTCAACCAACGGTTCATTGTGTGGCCAGAATCCGTGCATTTGTTCGTCTGTTAACTTAATAAATTCAGGATATGCAATCGGCATTCCTTCTTTTGCCTCGTACATAGGCAACGTTTTGTATAGTTCGTGCATGTGTTCTCTTCTTCTTGTGTTCAACATGAGGATATTATACTAGGTTTAGTAATAAAGTAAACAACATTTTGATATAAATCAAAAAAGGAGCCTTCGGGCTCCTTTGTATTAAACGAATGAATAACGATCTTTCATCACAGCGTCTAACATCAGACTAACCGGAGTCATTTCTTTACAAGAAAGAATGTTCGTCATCATCGATGCGCTGAATCCAGAAACCAGACATGTGTTCTTATCTAGCATTGTAACCGGATTGTTGCCTTGTGTAGCGTTCACGTTCCAGAATACAACTTTAGGCATAGTGTATCCGTTAGTTGCATACGCGGATTTAATCGCAGCGAACGCGGTCGTGCTTCGATTGTCACGAATGCACGAGTCAAATTGCATATCAGACACAATCATAATTGTACCTGGCATTTCGTCTTCCGGTACGCTATGTTCGATAGCTGCACCTAGAATCATATCAAACACGGCAGTCAGATTGGTATTCATGCCCCAATCCGCTCGGCGCATATCTGAGATTCGGTCACGTAGTGTGTTGCCTTTGAGTTTAGCGAACGTTGGAGTTGACGTGAATGTTACGTACTGATCTTTAAATGAACCAGACAGACGCTCAGACACATACACACCCAGAGACATCGCTACCATCATCGCTGTGTACTGAGTACCGGGAACGTTACAATTCATCGAACCGGAAACATCAACGATAGGCAGAATGCCTTTAGCGCCTTGGATGTAGTCGGGCAATTGCTTCCACTGAGCTTCTAGCGTATGGTCAACATTCCAAGACAGTTTACTAACGATATCAATCGGATTCAAAACACCGGAGTTGATCTTCACTTCGCCTTTGTTTGCTTTATCAATAAATTCGGCGTAACGGGATTGGTCATGTTTACGGAACGCTTTGCGGTACATTGTGCTTGCTTTCGACGGAACGTGTGAATAGTTGATATCATGCCATTGATTAGCACACATCTGGGTTTCAACGGTGCTCGACAGGGACACGAGCAGCTTACGCCATACATCTTCACGTAGCTTCATGTAACGACGAACACCACGAGCGACTGGCCCTTTACGTGGTAGATACTTTGCACATAACCCATCTTTCGCACGAAGTGCTTTAGCGAACATCGGGTTGATCATGAAACTCATACCCTTAACGGCATACAGATTAACCAAATCTTTCCAGTAACCAAGTTCAGGTAGTTTCGCCAATACAGGCTTAACATACGCTTTGTAATCTGTCTGAGTGTTCATCCAGATAACTAAATCAGTTACGGTCTTGCGCTCACCAGAGCCACCACGACAGTCACGAGCGTGCAACAAGATACGAATAGCGAGTTCAGCGTTTTCTTGTAGCGCTTTATGGAACACGTCGGAGATATCTTGGCCACGAGATGAACCAATGATAGCGAATAAATCTAGACATGCGTTCATTGTAGTTAAATGAGTAGCACAACCATTATCAGTTAATCCTTTAGGAGTATTTGCAGTTACAGCTTGAAATAACGTAGTCATAATGTTTCCTTCTTCAATGTAGATAAACATTCTATACTAGATATTCTCTATAGTAAACAATTTATATTAAATAAAATCTGTTGCGTAGCAACAGAACGTAGTTTTGTCTTTGTCTATACTATATAACTATTATAGAAACAAATGAACAAAAATACCAAACAAAAAGGAGCCCGAAGGCTCCTGTTAATATTCTTTATCAGTTAGAACATATTCTAGATCGATATTAGGATCGTTTGAAGCGACTAACGATACATCTTTCTCACAATCATGATCCGCTTGCCATTCAACTAGACTGCATTCGTTTTCCCACATGAAAGATTTCAATAGTTCGACGTATTCAGGCGATGGCACTTTAATTGTGAATGTGCACTGTTCGTTCATAGTGATTTTGTGAAAGTACGAGCAATAACATCGCGCTGTTGCTCAGGGGTTAATGAATTGAATCGGACCGCGTAACCACTAACACGAATGGTAAGCTGTGGATACTTCTCAGGATGAGCTACCGCGTCTTCCAGCGTCTCTTTAGTCAGCACATTGATATTTAAATGTTGCCCGCCCTCCACTTGTGGTAATGCTTGCACGTCGATCAACCGATATCCTTCCATAAAGAAATCGGACAACTTAACCATTTCGCCTTCTGGTAGAGTCTTAGAAACGACAACACGGGCTTCATCGACGACTATATCGCCAATATCGTTAGCGTCATGAGTTACTAAAATAGTGCCGCGATGTTCACCGGCCATTAACTGTAAACCTTTCATGCCACATTTACCTCACATTTCAACTTATCAAGATCGCGTTTCGGAAATACTGTTCCAACTGGCATCATAGGATCGTCTGATTCCGTTACTTTACACTGGATTTCATTTAAATATACAAACTCGATGCGACCGCATCCCATATTTGTTTCGTAATAACTGTTCATGAGTACCCTCAAATAGATATAGAAAAGCCCCGACTAATGTCAGGGCTGGTAGAGGCGGGATGTTTCCATCCCTAGTGGATCACCAACCACATGTAATATAGCCATTATAGCACTACATATGGTTGACATAAACATTTATTATACGTTAATAAGTTGTGAGACTAATGTGGGCGTTGGGATTACGATCTCATTTTCGAAGTGATGGATCTTAATACGTTCGATAACCCGTAGATAATCGTATCCATAATCCGATTCGCCATTCGCCGTGTATATGTCTAACATGTCATACACATCAATCTGTGCAGACTCGTCTCCATGAAACGTAGCAGCGTCAATACGGAAGAACTTATGACACATATCACATTCGTGGTCTGATGTGTTGTCGATGATATACTCAACAATAGCATCACATTGGATATATTCATTACCCATAGGATGCATTCCTTCTAGTATCTTAGATACGTACTGAGCTTCTTCTAAAGTCATACCGTGCTGCCATCGAGTCTGATAGTTATCACCATCGTTTTCCCAAGTAACAATCTCAACGGAATAACCAGCAGGAATTACATCACCAAAATTCAACATTACTTTTTCTCTCCAATCAATTTTGTATGACGGCGAACAGCAGCGAGAAAGCGTTCATTCGGTTCCGCTGGATTCTCTAACGATTCGACTAACTTAATCGCATCTGATTTCTTCAGTTTAAATATTTGACCAGTAGGAGCAGTCATAGGCTGAACGCCGATAATATCTTCTGCTGTCATCAAAGACAAAGGCATACGATTCTTGTCGATTTTCATCGCGAGTTCGAAGGATGCCTCACTTGGACGCATTTTACTGATGAATAGTCGACGAGATTCTTCGTCCTCTAGTTGTTTCTTTTCACGATGTGCCGGAGTATCCGATTTTAGTTGACTCAGGCTATCCAACGTGCGTAGTTTACCGTAAGCCCAAACAGAGTCCGCGTCAAATCGAACCATCATATTTGACAGCTCATCCGCTAAACGAACGTCGTCTCCGGTCCATCCGATGTTATAGAACTCACGACCGATTTCTTTCTCGTCGCGGTACAGAATTACAGTAGTTGGTGCGCTCATATTTTACCTCCCCTCGTTTCGATATGCGAATCTTAACAGAGGGGAGATTCATGTCAACTATTTTTAATCATTTCGTTCAGATTCTTTTTGTACTGCTCGTAGTTATACGACGCGTACAGTTCATCTGCAATCTGTTGACGTTGCTCGATAGACTCAGGAACACGAGAATACACCTCACGAATCTCTTCCCAGATGTCCGGCTTTTTCTTTTTGTTTACGTCAACGATAAAGTTATTAATTTCTGTCTGGTAATCGTACGCGATAGGAATCTTAGACACAAAGTTATTCTTGATAGCGAAAATCGTAGGCACACCGTAGTTGGCAGCCTCGAAAGCAACAAGACAGAAACTATCAAGACCACTAACGATAATCAACTTGGCGCGACGTAGGTGCTGTTCCAGAACAACACGAGACTCGTTCAAGTGTAATTTTATGTTATCAAACTTTTTCAGTTTATCGATGATCTCTTGTTCGTTTTTATTCACTTCACAGGATGCGATAAAGAAATCAGCTTCGATTCCTAACTCTCGGTATGCTTCTGCTGCTAGTAAAGGATTCTTCATAGTAGACGCTCGACCGATAAAGATACCTCGTCCACTGCTAGGCAACACTGTTTCTTTCGTAGCGACTGCTGCTTGTGAGATTCCATCTTGGCGCTGATAACTGTCGATGTCTTCTTGTGTGATCAGTGAACCTTGAGAGTTGGCAGTATATTTCAACACAATATCATGCTTGCCAATCATAGCTTTAGGCCATTCTTCGATGAAATGCGCCGCTGTACCATGAACTTCGTGTCCACGCGTCTTAGCGTATACCATCTTACCAAAGCGACGGAATCGAGACATTGATTTGTAGAATTCACTAAGTGAATGCTCAATATGGATGATCTTAGGCTTCGTTTCTTTCGTTTGGAACATATCGTCAATTTCGAACAGAATAGACCAATAGCGCTCACTGTGATTAATGATAACGTCGTAGCGTTCACGTAAACACAGACGCTTTAGTTGATCTGCAATGTTGTTACGCTTACGCATAGGAGTGATATCTGGGTCTGCGTAGTAAGGCGAACACACGATGGTTTTGTAATCGCGATTCATTTCTTTCTCATTGCAATATAGAAACGCAGTCACATCGTGTTCCGCATCGTGTAAACCTTGACACATAGTCTCAACGACTCGTTCAGCTCCGCCTACGATACGGTCGTTGTAGTGACGATTTGCCATACTGCTGATTACTAAAATTTTCATATTAACCTTAATTATTATCAAACTAGACGGTTATCATAACACATAAAACGAAAAAACTCACCCGAAGGTGAGTTTATTTTTACAAATGCACGCCCTCAAGGATTTGAACCCTGACTAATGAGGTTGGAGCTCATCGTGCTACCGTTACACTAAGGACATAAAACCGGGTCACACAAGAAAAACTTTGGCATAGTCAACCAGAACTCACATAATGAGGGAGATATAACTATTTCGGATGGCAAAATTCCGTACTAACCATCTTGCATGACAGCCTATAATTTGGAGGAAGGTGTGAGATTCGAACTCACGGGTCATCACAACCTCAAGTTTTCAAGACTTGCGCAATCGGCCCCTCTGCCAACCTTCCATTAATTTGGTTCTCCGCCTCGGATTCGAACCGAGATGAGCTGATTACAAGTCAGCCATAATAGCCCTTATATGAACAGAGAAGTGAGTATCGGGTGTAGGCACATCCGTCCAACTAACGCTAACCCGTGATAGCGAAACGTTTTGTGTGTTTAACGAGGTGATAACGTATAACATCCTCTTAATCGCATATTTCTAATGATGCAATTAATTCTTTGAAATTGGGGGTTAGGTGCTCTCTAACCATATACTACTTAGTCCTCACGACTTGGCCGTATCAGCGCAGCGCACTTCCCATTATATAATTTATACAGCTAAGGGACAAATGCCAGCTGTCGGTTAACAGTGACTTCTCTGTAAGCAAGGTGTGAACCAATACAAAGCCTTCCACGTCGATAAATCGAGGGTGTCGGGCGATAGTTGGAGCGGGTGACGTGAGTTGAACACGCGACAGTCTGCTTGGAAGGCAGACGCTCTACCAACTGAGCTACACCCGCATTAAATTTAAACAGAAACGTAAGTCGATTAAGGCTCAACTTGTACCTGAGTTTTAGACACTTCTCTGTGTGTATGTTCTGAAGGTTAGTCAGATTCATCCAGAATGTTAGTTGCTGTAACGTTTCTTATTATGAGTTCGTCTACGATTCGGATCGATTTCGACAAAATGGTGCAATTTTCGAGCACATCAATTTGACTTCATCCAGTTCGCATTTAATCCATTCATTCTTTCCAGAGAATGCATCTATAATCAATTTCTCGTCACGACGACGATTAAAACTAAAGAAATAATATTCGATTTTAAAATCCCGCATCGGACATGATGTCTGATACGTCGAAAGTCGGTCATACACGTCGATAGCAGAACCAACTTTAATCCACTCGGGCCACGCTGGATTTGTTATAAGATACACATATCCAGCTTGAAGTCCTTCGCTCTTATTGGTCTTATGATAAACTTTAATCAAGTCCCTAGCTATCATCTGGTCGAAATAGAGCCTACGTTTTAGATAGTTCTTTTCCAACACACGTTCTTTCATGTCCTTGAGTCTCTTTCCGTACATCATATTTGTGATATTTTTTACGGTTTTAATCGTAAACACGCTTTTGCTCGTTATAGGAATTCGCAATTTGTGTAAGCAACTTTCGACAGTTAACGTTTCGCTGTGACCGTATTTCATAATATATCTCTCAATTATGGTCGACTGACTAGAAAGAACGGCGACAATCACCGGCATAGAGTAGAATCGAGTGGACTTGAACCACTATACATCCCCGCATATTTTCGCATGGGCGCTCTACTTGAGCTACAATTCTATTAAATTATCTAAACAATGCTTCTTTCAGTAGATAACCTTCCAACGCCCAGATTTTATCACGAGCATGCGTGAAAGCGACTTTTCTACCGATTTCAGGATCAAAGTTTTCTGCACTAACAGGAGACGATTCACCAGTTACATTGTATCCGTTTTTCAGAACAAGTAAGCAAACGGTAGTAGTTGTATGTGGGAATACATAGTAATCCGCAGAAACAATACATTCATCGATATACTGTGGAGTCAATCTTGGAGCATTCAGATTTTTATCTTGAATCTCCTGTTCTAAATCTTGTTCAGTCATTAAATCTCCTAGAGTGCGAAATTGGTGGAACGCCTTGGATTCGAACCAAGAATGCACGAGGCGGCGGAGCTACAATCCGCTGGGATACCAGTTACCCGAACGTTCCATGAAATTGTTATTGCGATAGCGGTAGGATTCGAACCTACGTCGAGAAAAATCTCACGGATTAACAGTCCGGCGCTTAAACCGTTCAGCCACGCTATCGCAATAACAACTAATTTTATTTATGTCCTTCAAAAATTTAACCACAGGTTGATGTTTTTTATTATATCAAATAAGTAAAATGCTGAATCAACCATGAGAAGGAGAACTACATATGAAACTTTAAAGTGAACTCGTTAGGCGTTCACTTTTTAACCCAGAAATTTTGAAATCCTTTTCCAATAGTCCCTGTTGTATACTCACTGTCCGTAATCCTAACGACGTTTGAGCGATCCTGCTCAACAATGAGTTATGCGCTTGCCAACCATTTTCGGTGTAGTAAAAACATAATCATCGTCATTAAGAACGAAAAGTATACACCAAGTGAGATTGGAAGAAAATCATTATATTAAAATCAATTTTTATATATTCTCAAGGAGCGACTAATTCCTCTACGTTTTTTAGTGACGGGAAACGTTTCACGTAACCTGCCTGCGCTACCAGACCTATAATAGTCAAGAATACATAAAGATTAAATTTGGTGGAACGAGTGGGATTCGAACCCACGTCCTCAACATCGCTTTCACGACACTACCGCTCTCCCGCTGAGACTTATCGTTCCATTTTGGTACAAGAGACGGGACTTGAACCCGTAAGACATAAGTCGATCGATTTTAAGTCGATTGTGTTTTCCGATTTCACCACTCTTGCTCATGTGTACATTATATAACATTTCAAAAAGAAAGTAAACAAATATTTTAAACTTTCTTAAAACAGAATGAATTAACTTTGTGCTAATATGCGTATAGTTTTAGTTGCTGAATCATTCATAAGTTTATGATAACACAGTTTCGATACTATGTAAACACAAAATTATAAAAAATCGTAAATATTTAAAAAAATAAGGGGAGCGAACTCCCCAACCTATAAGGAAAAGCAATCTTGACTAGAAGTCAATGTTATTATTAGATTTACCCGAATGTATGGAGGAAGAGGTGGGATTCGAACCCACGGGGCGCACTAACGCCCGACTCCTTAGCAAGGAGCTCCATTAAACCTCTCTGGAACTCTTCCGTTAATTTTTCAAATCTTTTTGAACAGATTCCAGAAACCGTTGAGCTTCTGAACGTTTAACATAAGTGAATTCACAGCAATCCATAAAGTGGCTGACGTGAACGCCTTCTTGGTGACACTCACAATTGCATTTATCTATTGTAGCGATAATATCATTTACTGTCAAACGTTTCATAATCTATCCTTCAAATAATATGGCGCGCCTTGAGGGACTTGAACCCCCGACCGTATGCTTAGAAGGCATATGCTCTTCCGTCTGAGCTAAAAGCGCGTAAACAATCTCACTAGAGACAAATCATGGACCATCGATAAAATGCTCTAAGCTATAATGGAGTTTTCGTCTCAGTTTGACTCTGTGAGATATGTATATAATATAACACGATAATCGCTTGTTGTAAACAATTATCTTTATATAAAATTGGTGACCCCGGTAGGAATCGAACCTATCCGTCAACCTGTTATGAGCAGGCCGCATTCAACCAGTATGCTACAGGGCCGTGTTATTTACGATACAAAGAAATTAATCGCTAGAGATAATGCGCCCATGAAAAGTGCTAGATTTCTCAAATTCTTATAAGAATTCTCTACACCTTTCCAGAACATATCGCGATTAGCATCAATGCTGATATTTGCGTACTTATTCATTTAATACTCCTCAATAATGCCTTTCTTTATACTTGTAAGGCTCAAGTCGTCGGGTGTTCCACCTAACGGTAGAATCTTACTCGGCTGCTTCTACAACAGCGTCGTGATATTCTTGAGTTGCGTCTTTTGCGCTAACTTCGGTTTGTACCAGTTCAGCGGCACGTGCAACGATATCATCGATGGATACATTGCCTTGCTCGTCGCCTTGAACTTGCAGGGTTTCTACCAGCTTTTGCATCACTTCAGAGAATGACTTGCCGTTTGCTTTCAGTGTTTCTTCTGCATCGAATACGCGAACTTTCAGGTCACGCAGTTGAGCTTGCAGTTGTTGAATTTCTTGAGACATCTTTGTTTCCTTCATTGATTAACTTATGTGCTTATAATATCACAACAATACAGCGCCGTAAACAGTTTTTTCTAAATCTTCTAGCGTGCCGTTGTTATTGATAAACTTGTCATTGAAATCATACACAATACCTTGCTCAGTGGAGTGCTCGTGCTCGATGTCAGAAAATTCAGGACGATGAACGATAAACATATTAGCTTTGAGAGCTTTCATGAAGTCGTATTCATTCTGCTGACGGATATCAGGAACAATAATATTCGTGTTGTGATAATAGCAATAGGTTTCGTTGTAGAATACTTGAATCCATGTTTGTGAATGCGCAGCGACACAAATATCTGTACCAAACGCTGTCATTAGTTCGCGAATAGACCAGCGACCTTCTTGTTTACTGACTCGTTCTTCCATTTTAGCAATGTATTTGTTTTTATGGACTAACAGGTATTTGTATGTGTGTACCATTTCGGTGATAGCACAGCGAAAAATTCGACGAACGTCTGAGTTGGTCAGTGCGATTGGGAGTTCACGAAAATCATCACGACCAGGAGGGCAGTCGAAAATGTCACTACCAATTACGCCTAGTTCTTCTTTGATGTTGCGATGACAGTCAGCGTCGAACATTGCAGTCACTAGAAGCATCTTGATAGGATCAGCAAGTGCGCAAATTATAGCGTTTCCTTGTAACGCTTCATCGATAAATCGGGCTACGGAATCTTTACCGCAACGTTTTTTGGCGTGGATAGCATATAGATTGTTCATAAAAAAAGGCTCCTACTAAAAGTAGAAGCCATTATACTCAACGCATTGAAGGATGTAAACCAGGACCTTCATTGCCTGTTAAAGAAAATTTCTTTAATGTTTTGCCGTTGCGCTCAATCTCGAACCATTTATACATAAACTGTACATCCATAGCCATAGCCATGTTGCCGTCTTCC
>JBOFGC010000082.1:0-2089 GCA_051648945.1 Bacilli bacterium | reverse complement strand
GTTGAACAAGCAACAGCTGTAACTACACTTGATTCAGAAGTCGAACACCCTAACGTGCTTGAAGTGAGAATGAAAAAAACACTCAAAAGCGGGGCGGACACAGAAACGTTAAACTCCCAAATCGCAATTCTCTGGAAAGCGGTGCAAGAGTTGAGCGAACAAAACGCGGCGTTGCGTGACGAACTCGCTCTTGAACGGTCAGAACGCGAAACATTGCGTGCGACAAATGATGTGTTGTCCGACGACGTATCCGCGCTCCGAACCCAACTGAACGCGTTAACCGACTTAATCGCAGGTAAAGCGACGGTAACCGTACGGTCATGACGTAGACGCCGACTTCGGACGCTATAAACGCTTTGAACGGATCAACGCGTCCAGACGTCATAAACCTATCGAACAGAATGACGCGTCCAGACACATCGAAACACCACACACACGACGGCTCGAACATGAAACTTGGTGATACACCATCGAACTACAAGAAATTATAAACGAATTAGCATTATTAACTCCACGCGTACTGTTACAGATATACGTGATCGCCGTATTCCTCGATATCGCGTCCGGTTTCATCGCGGCGAAGATGAACGGAAACTTCTCGTCACGTGAAGCCGTGAACGGTATTATGCGACAAGGTATGCGTCTCGCGTTCTTCCTTGCGTCACAGTACGTAGCTACCCTCGTCGTCGACCAGTCAGCGACGTTGACTCTAGCTTTAACGACGTTCCAAGTCGCGATGATCGCAGGGTACATGTACTCGTTACGGGAGAACTACCAGAAAGTAGCTGGAATCGAGGGTTAGTCCGGTTTTAACGCGCGCTTGACGCTTTGAACGTATTGAACTGATCAACGCGCGCTTGACGCTTTGAACGCATTGAACCGACCAACGCGCGCTTGACGCTTTAAACGTATTGAACTGATCAACGCGCGCTTGACGCTTTGAACGTATTGAACTGATCAACGCGCGCTTGACGCTTTGAACGTATTGAACCGACCAACGCGCGCTTGACGCTTTAAACCGATCGAACCGATCAACACGCGCGACTAACGTCGAAAAAACAATAACAAAGGAGCATTTACATGCAGAGACAAAAATTAACGATAAACTTCGACTTGAAGTCGAGAACGCAAGCTACGTTCACGTACAAACGCGGCGAAATCGACAAGAACGGTGTAGAAGTCGAACTGACGAACATTGACGTAGCTAACGCTAGCGGGCAAGTACGAATCAAAGATCCGGAAGGCGAGTATCTTGAACCTGGTATCGTGACCGTCAACGACTCGAAAGCGACCTTTACGTTACCGACATATTTAACCGGAACGTGGGAATTCGAACTACGGATTTTTAACGATAACGGTACGACAATATCGAGCACGTATTCGTATTCGGTGTTAGAATCGCTAGATACAGATGACGCTGAACTAGGTAACCATGAATCAGCGTGGGACGTCTGGACGAAAAACGAAGCAACGCGCGTATCGAACGAGTCAACGCGTACTACAGCAGAATCAACTCGTGTTTCAAACGAAAATACACGCATTTCAAACGAAACCAAACGTCAAGCGAGTATTACCGACATCGAGAAACGTTTCTCGAACCTAACAACAGCTCAACAACAGCAAGCGGAAGTTGTCGACGCACGCACTGATTTCAACGGTGTAGAACATGACACGCTCAAAACTCGACTAGACAACGACTTTGAAACGTTAGCTTCGTTAATTCCGACTGACATCGGTTTCAACGGTTACGAATCTGTAACGACGAATGACACGCTTTCTGGTGACGTGAAGAACACGACGTTGACAGGGCAGACGTTGGTGAATTTGGCGAAAAAAGGCACTCTTACAGCGGAGGGTAATGAGTCAAATTATATCACTATACCAACAAATTATCTTCCGATACTAACTACAGGATTAACATTTACTGTTTACGTTAATGTCGAAACTCTAGGTACTAAAACATCTTCGTTTGCAATTTTGTCGACAACGAATAAAAATGAGATGACTCCCTTATCAAAAGTGAACGGTGCAATGGTAGCGAAGTGTACATACCCACAGGTCGAAAACATTGGAAACATCTCAAGATTAT
>JBOFGC010000081.1:0-1767 GCA_051648945.1 Bacilli bacterium | reverse complement strand
AATCGGTTCAGTACCGAGCGCAGCATACGCTTTGTTCATCTTCATAATACTCGGCGTGAAGTTTGTTTTACGTAATATATGATTGCACTGTTGGATCACTATAGGTGTTACATTTGGATAGTTTTTTTGTTCGAGTGTTCTAAGATGCTGTAGTCCAAAATGGGCATCTAGGTCGGCAGCAACAGCAAGTACGTTCGTATGTTGAATCTCCTCATAAGCTTTCCAAATATCAAGCTCAAAATGTTCTTTCATCCACAATGTTTCTTTCATTTTTACGAAATTATGACGAATCGGTTGGCCGCCTGATTGAAGGATTTTTTCAATCAGTTTTTCATGTCGTTTCATATGTTTTTCGCTCCCCATAATGAAACGCATGAGCCATCCTTTTAATCCTGTCATAGCGTCAATTTCTTTTCCAAGAAGTTCGTTTTGGAAATACAGTGCTTCACGTAAATTAACACCTGCACCACACAACTGAATGATCAGTGCGATATTGTTGTTTTGGGCAAGAAGAGGTGCTAATATTGCGCCTTCGCTATGACCCACAACTATAATTTTGTCGGCATCAACTTCTGGTTGCTGTTGTAAAAATTGAAGTGCACGCTCAGCGTCGTTTACTAAATCATACATTCCCGCTGTTTGTAATTCGCCTTCACTTGTACCGGTTCCTCTTTTGTCGTAGCGCAGAGTGATGAATCCTAAGGAAGAAAAAAAGTTATCAAGATAGGCATAGATATTTAAGTGTAGCTTATGCTTTGGGATATTTCCATCACGGTCAGCTGGTCCAGAGCCATTAAGCAATAGTATTGCAGGCTTTTTTTCAATAGAAGTGCTTGTTGGTACTTGGTATGTTGCACAAAGTTTTGGCGTTCCTGGTATGATGACTTCTTTTTTCATATTATTTGCCCTCTTTTTCTTCAAATGTTGGGATTAGAATGGTAGAAAGTAAGAAACTCGAACGGTTTTCACAGTTTGTATGTTCTGAATATTTTTGGATAAGTGAATGTAATTCTTTTGAAAAATCTGCGATAGAATTCATGGGAATATTTAGAGGAGCAGACCGAAATCCGAATCCATCTGTTTCGATATTGACATTGTCTTGTAAAAGATAAGTATCTAATAATTGCTGCTGGAAAAGTAAAAATTGAAAGAAATATTGCTTCAATTTTTCCGTATCTCCGGTCAATAGTTCGTCGTGTATTGTTTCGTTTGGGTGTGTTTTCATACTATAGTACTTTTGCATCGTTCCTCGAATAGGTTCGGATGCGCTAACATATATGATTTTCGCTTTTGTAAGAGCCGCAATGTGACGATACAACGTCGCTTGCGGAACATGAGGAAGGTGCTCGCTCATTTGTGCAATCGATAGTTGTTCGTGTTTTTGTAGTAAAAGGACAATTTCTAAGCGTAGCGGGTGAAGCAGTGTAGAAAAAGTTGATACCATAGTTATATTCTCCATTTATATTATCATTATTGATAATGATAATATAACACACCATAATGCCCCCGTAAAGAAAAACGAGTAGGACATCTAGTCCTACTCATCGTTAACGTTTAAAATATGCGAGATGTCCGTTCATTTGTTGCACAAAGCTCAATCTTTCATTCATAAGAAATAAGAAGATGAGAAGAATTAACTGTAAAAATATTGCTGTATAATTTATAAGTAATATTCGCAGTAAAAGACCAATATGTTCAAATTCGAAAAAATTTAGCGTAAACATGACGATTTTTTCCCATAAAACGGATGCGAATGAAGGGAGTAAA
>JBOFGC010000080.1:0-3532 GCA_051648945.1 Bacilli bacterium | reverse complement strand
CATTTTGTGTGCGTTACTACTCATTTTCGGAGCATTACTACTCATTTTGATGCTGTTCCTGCTCATTTTGAGTTTGCTACTCATTTTGGGACGCTTACTGCTCATTTTGAGTGCGTTACTACTCATTTTCGGAGCGTTACTACTCATTTTGATGCTGTTCCTACTCATTTTGAGTTTGCTACTCATTTCGGGACGCTTACTGCTCATTTTGAGTGCGTTACTACTCATTTTCGGAGCATTACTACTCATTTTGATGCTGTTCCTGCTCATTTTGAGTAGGTTCCTACACATACTACCTAACATACCAATAGAAGAAATCAATCACACTCCCATTTTGTAAAAAAAAGTACCAGACTATTTTTGTCTGGTACTTTCCTTATATTTCTATTCAATTGCGTGCTGTTTAGCGCGTCTTCTTCCTAATACAGTAATTACAATAAATATCGCAATGCTAGCTACTGCTGCCGAACCAAATAGAGCGGTATAACCATTCCCAACCGCTTCATGTACAGATTGTTGTGCAATTTGTACAATTTCCGGATCTGTAATAGAGCTAATCATTTCTGAAACTTCGCCGTTTGCTTGTGCAAACAACGCGCCGATTTGTTGCTCCGTATACCCTGCTTGCGAAAAGTTCTCGCGCATAATTTCAGATGTTTGTGCAAGATTACGACCGAGGAAACCACCATAAATCGTAGGTGCAAGCGTCATTCCGATTGTTCGAAACAAGGATAGTGTAGCAAGTGCTGATCCTTTATTTTCTCCCGCCGATTCGGTCGCTAACACATTCAGAGGTGCACCTAATAACATACTAAAACCTACACCACTAATCATAGAAGCAATGACAAATTGCCATAGACTATCCACCCAAAGTGGAAACAAACTGAAACCAATCAAGGAAATAACTGCTGCAATGCGAACCGTAGTCACAGGACCTTTTTTATCCACGATGCGACCACCAAACGTTGCCCCAATACCTGAAGCGAGTGCGAGTGGTGTCATCCAGTAGCCCGCTTGTTCTGCATTTACGCCGAGAAATTGTTCAACGAAAGCTGGAACAAAGATAACTGCAGCAAGTAGCGTCCCTGATAACATCCCAACAAGAACAGTGAGGATGTATGTTGGTTTTACAACAAGTGAATAGGGAATGACAGGGTCCTCGTTTTTTTGTTCTTTTCCTTTAGCGTGAACAAGTAACCAGCCAAACATAAGAATACCAAGAACGATAAATCCACTTACTTTCCAATCCGTGAGAGACTCTGTAAGCCCTCCTTTTATGTTTGTTATACCAAACATTAAGGAAACTACACTGATAGCGATAAGAATTGTTCCAAAGAAATCGAGCGGTTTTGCAATCGTTGCTCTCGATTCATTAATGTTTTTCCAACCAAAATATAATAAAAACAATGCGATGGGTACATTAATCAAGAACAGCCAATGCCAATTTCCCGTCACACTAAGAAGCATCGCACCCACATTCGGACCTAAAATGGCAGCAATACCATTCATGCCTCCAAGCATACCTAATGCTGCTCCTTGACGCTCTTTTGGTATATTTGTTAACACATACGAACTTGCAATGATGAAGATTCCTCCACCACCTAGAGATTGTAGCAAACGGGCGACTAAGAAGAATGTGTAGTTCGGACTTAGTGCGACGAGCAAACTTCCGAGTCCAAAAATAGCGACTTCAATTAAAAATAATTTCTTTCGTCCATATTTATCACTCAATTTCCCAACAATAGGTACACTTACTGCCAAACCTAATGTATACAGTGTAATTCCCCACGTGCCAACGTTTGCGTCTACACCAAAGTTTGCATTGATCGTTGTAAGCGCTGCACTAATGATACCATTATCAAGTGCCCCCATAAACACGCCAATCATAAAGACGAGCATCGCCGATTTGTGAATGTTTTTCTCCTTCATTGTAAATTCTCCTTTTTTTATATTCTCCTTCAGTTTGCACTTATCCGACATAAGTGTCAATTATTTTAACTTATCTTTTTACGAAAAAAAGACTTCCTGCCGAGGCAGGAAGTCAGTATAGAGAACAATGGATTGGGTTGAATTTTGAAGGAAGGCACATAGGGGAATGTGCACACCCTTAGTATAGTTTGTTCCTCACACTTGTACTAGTGGAAAAGTATACCATCACTAGAGGTCATAGAGGTTACTGTATTTCTTCTCTAAATAATTGATAAAGTACTGCGGGTTTAACGCTTCGCCTGTTGCTTCTTTCACTATATCTGCTGGCGTTTTACTTTTTCCAAATTGATGGACATGCTCTGTTAACCACTGAAGAACTTTCATTTCATCCGCTGATGCAATGAGTGAATCGATACTAGCGATTTGTTGTTCGATTGTATGTAAAAACTGTGCTGCATACATATAACCAAGTGCATAACTTGGGAAATAGCCGAAACTACCTCCTGACCAGTGCACATCTTGAAGAACACCCACTTGGTCATTCGGTGGCTCTACACCAAGAAGTTCTTTCATTTTTTCACGCCATGCATTAGGAAGGTCCGCTACTGACAGACTGCCGTTAAATAACGCTTTTTCCAGTTCATAACGTACGATGATATGAAGAACATACGTCACCTCATCTGCTTCAATACGAATGAAGGAAGGCGAAACGTGATGAATACTTGCATAAAATTCTTCTAAGGATACATCTTTAAACAACTTTCCTTCTAAGTCTTGTAACACGCCGTAATGTTTTTTCCAAAACGATTTATTTCTTCCAATAATATTTTCGAAAAATAACGACTGTGACTCATGAATTCCCATAGACGCACCCCCTGAAATCGGCGTATGTTGCCATTTCGGGTCAATATTTTGTTCGTAATAAGCGTGTCCACATTCATGAATGGTACCAAATAACGCCATTTGCCAGTTATCTTCTTTGTATTTCGTCGTAACACGCGCGTCGCCATGGTGAATTGTAATCTGAAATGGGTGCTCCGTCTCATCTAATCGGCCACCATCAAAATCATAGTTCAAAACACCAAGCGTATATTTATTAAACCAAATTTGACGGTCTTTAGGAAAAGTACCACTTAAACATTCAATATTTGGTTGTTTTTCACTGTTCACAATGCGTTGAAGTAAAGGTACGATTGAGGCTTTAATCTGATTAAAGATCGCATCTAACTGCTGTTGTGTGATGCCTGGCTCGTAGATATCGAGAAGTGTGTCATAAACATCACCATCAGGTCTCCAGTATGTTGCAAACTTTTTGTTGTATTCCACTAATTTTTCTAAATAAGGCGCGAGCAACGAAAAATCATTGTTTTGTTTTGCTTCTTCCCATACTGTTTCTGCTTCTGTCGACGTTTCAACGTAAGCAACATATTCGTGTTGCGGCACTTTTGTTGCGTAATCATACTCTTTTCGAACTTCTTTTACAATTGTTTTTGTAGTAGCACTTAAATGTTCCTGTGCAAACTCTAAACTTTTCAACATTTCGCCGAGTTGAGGTGCTGTTTTCATTTCATATACTTGTTCACTAAGTGTCGCAATAATTCGA
>JBOFGC010000079.1:0-2547 GCA_051648945.1 Bacilli bacterium | reverse complement strand
TGACCTACTATAATCACGAAAGATACCAATGGGATTTAGAAAAGATGACTCCTGTAGAATACAGAAATCATCTTCTAAAAGTTGCATAGGGGGTCTACTTAATGTGTCCTTGACATAGGGTACAATTCAAGGTAGCCAGACAAGACCCCGCAGGAGCAGCTTTACCGCGACGAGGAGGCTTGCGGCTTCCCCGCAAGGCGTGCGGAGTCGTCTGGCGTAGTAATACGACCGCCACACAAAGTACTCGCGACTCCACTAGTTTCCATTGAAAATGAATCAAATCCATTTTTTCCATACACAATATAAAATCCCATAAAAATACCATGCAAATAAAATATTTCAGTTTTTTTTCACAATATACAAGACGTAGCACAAACTTTGTTTTATAATATATTAGGATTTTTGAAACAATATGAAGAGACTTAAGCAAAGAAGGGAAGTGCTTCACATCAACTTACACTTGATGTGATTTCAACATGAAATTTGGTGCACGCGTATTAAAAACAGGTATTGCAATTACTGTCGCACTTTATATTGCTGACATTTTAGGGATGCAATCTCCGGTATTTGCCGGTATCGCTGCTACCTTTGCAATTC
The DNA here is from genome assembly GCA_051648945.1 of Bacilli bacterium. Lineage (GTDB taxonomy): Bacteria > Bacillota > Bacilli > JBOFGC01 > JBOFGC01 > JBOFGC01. The sequence continues at coordinate 1,950 of JBOFGC010000079.1, read as the reverse complement.
AACCAAGTATTTACCGTTCTTACATCACGCTACTCGAGCAAATTCAAGCGAATATTATTGGTGCCATCGTTGCGATAGGTTTTGTTATAACGTTCGGTAACAATCCGGTACTTATAGGAATTGCTGTCATTCTCGTAATCGCATCTCTGCGCTTCTTGAAAATTGAAAACACCATCTCTATTGCAACAGTAACTGTTATTGCAATCATGATTGCGCCTGGTGATGATTTCTACTCATTTGCAATTCTGAGATTTGTAACAATTATGATTGGTATAATCAGTTCATTTGTGGTAAACGTTGTCTTTTTACCACCACGATTTGAACAGAAACTGTACTCTGTAATTGTCGAACTCACGTCTCAAGTTTTACAAAAAATACGCATGAATATTAATCAGCTAACAAATCAACTGGCATTGCAAAAAGAAATTATGGCTTTTAAAGATGGCGCTGAACGCGTAGATCACTTCTATCGCTTGTTTAGCGAAGAGCCTGTGTATAGTTATAAAAAACTACTTCGCAAAACACGAAAACTCGTTTTATATCGTCAATTCGTGAAAACGATGAACATTAGTTTAGATTTGCTTAAGCATCTTCATCGCTTGAGAAAAGAGATTGAAGTTGCACCTGAACATTTAAAGTTAGCACTTCGTGAAGAAATTGAACAGTTGCTAAAGTTTCACGAACAACTTCTTTATAAACTCACGGGTGTAACGAAAGTACATACTGAAACTGATTTCCAGGAAGAACTTCAACATACGAAAATTAGTTTAGCTGATACTTATATGAGTGTGCCAACTTGTAAAGACTGTCCTGAATGGCTCTCTTTATTCCCACTTGTTGGTACAATTGTATTTTACGCCGAACAACTCGAACATCTCGACAGACTACTTGAGAGTTCGCAGACATACCATAAAAAAGATACAACAGTAGAGCTTCCACCACAGGATTTATCGAATTCTGATTAAAAAAAAACGCACCCTACAAAGTGTAGGCGTGCGTTTTTTTAATAGCTCTTTAATCGAGAAAAGACGATTTCAGTGTCTATTATTTCATATTTTGTAGTCGGTAAAAGTTTTAAACTAGCGGTATACGTTAATCGACTATTCGATTCTACCGTTAGACGATCGAAATTGACGCGTTCAATACTTCGTTTTCCATCACCATCTACCAAATAAAAAACAATTTGTCCATCGTTGGCAAAATCATAGTTTGAGAAATTATAGAACTGACCTTTCACTTTCGTAATACCCGACGTACCCGTTTTCAGTTGTTCAAATCCTTTATAAAGGAATCCGAAGACAGAGGGCGTATACTTAAAGTTAATTTTGTCAGACCAAGTTGAAAAATCAAACCGTTCAAGTCCCTTTACAGACAGTTCAAAAGTAAAAGGAATGCCCTTTTTTTCACCAGGAAATAGTTTAATTCGTTGTAACTCTTCTGTTGTTTTAAAACGATATGCAATCTTCTCACCATTTGCGTCAGAAATATATATACTCACATCGCGAATTGAAGATACAACAGCGTTCGTTGTATTAAAAAAATCTCCAACAATCTGTACTCTATTTTCATCGATTTTCACATCTTGAACTTGAAAATAAACCTTGCCCTCATCGTCATCAGCAGCAAATACAAATGTAGGTATACATAGGAAGCAAACGAAGAGAATATACATCAGAATTTTTTTACTAGCCATCTGAGTCTATCCTCCTTTACTATTGTCCACCTTTATTATATAAAATTAACTGAATTTTGTAAATTTTCTTTTGTGTTTCAAATGTTAAATTCTATTGCATTTCATATTTTTCGAGATTTTGCATACTATATAATTTTGCATAGGCACCCTTTTTTTGCAAAAGTTCTTGATGTGTACCTTTTTCGATAACAGCACCATTCTCAATATAATAAATTGTGTCTACGTGTGTAATTGTAGATAAGCGATGGGCAATCGTA
>JBOFGC010000078.1:0-2993 GCA_051648945.1 Bacilli bacterium | reverse complement strand
CTCGTATTATCCCTACGACCGTGTTACTGCAATTGTTGAAACGCCTGAGTGGCTATCGATTATTATCCATAATACTGGTTTCATTTTTCGGAACGATGAAGAAACGAAGTCATACGTACGTGAAAAATTAGGCCATATTACGATTGTTTAAACGAACTAACACCCAAAACAACTATCGTTTTGGGTGTTTTTTTATCTCAAATGAATGTCTAACAATATATACTGCTCACGCTGCACAGTTTGTCCGAATTCGAAACTTACTGGATGTTGAAACTGCGGTCCATCATACACAAACGTATGGAATTCTCCTTCTTCTCCGCACATGTCAGCACCTTCTGCTTCAATGGCACATGCGATTTCCCATGTTAGTGTACGGCCGATAATATCGCCTTTGATGCGGTTTGTGTCGACGATTTTAATGAGTGGCTTGTAACCTAGGGATAAAACTTCTTGCACTAAGCTCTCGCGATTTTCCTGCCAAAGTGGAAAAACGGCTTGCATACCGACATTCTCGCAGCGTTCTGTACACCATGTACGGTGTTCTTCTAAGTCGATGTCACCGAATACACAATGGGTAACTCCCTCTTTCTTAAATCTTTGTAAAAATGATTCGAACTGCTGTGTGTAATTCGTTCCATTGGATGGGCATAACGTAAGTGGCAAATTTAGTGATTTTGCTACTGCTTCTAATAAGGGGTAGGATAGTCCGTGAAACCAAGAGCGTTCGGCGGTTTCATCGACGGTTGTGAAAAGACTGGTACATTCTCCGCCCATTTGGAGGGCGCGGTGTAGCGCTAGTGTGCTGTCTTTTCCTCCGCTCCAGCTCATTATGAATTTTTTGTTTTTTAACATGGGTAGGTCCTCTCTTTTCTATGAAAATAAATGGTGGCTCGCGTATCTTTGTGCGGAGCTTGGGGTACTACGTCAGGCAACTCCGCGTCCTGCGGGGCGGTCGTGAGCCTCCTCGGCGAAAAATCGCGCCTGTGGGGTCTCACGGTTCCGCCTGATTCCGCGGGAGTCTCCGTTGCCTGTCTTCGTACCCTTCATCGAAGTGGTGATGGTCGCGGTAAACCTTTTCATGTATGGGTTGTGAAAAAACTGTAATTTGGTCGCGGGCACTTGTTTGGAGTTGGGGTCGGCTCCGTCAGGGACCTTCGCTTGCAGAGAATGGAGCACGCGTTAAAACCCTTTCATCCATGGGGTTTGAATAAGATTTTCTTTCATGGAAATGTTCTATGAAACCGACGTAGTGTTAGAATTCTTTTCTTTTAGTATACTAAAAAATCACTCCATTTGCTCTATACAAATGAAGTGATTATGCTATTTTACACTTTCAGCATAGCTTTCGATATCCACATTCAATGCTGCTTTGAGTTGTTCTCCTTGGTATTATAGAAATTATACACTGCATGTAGGACGACATCATAAAATGAACTTGGCCTGACACTCCCACAGTTAAAGCAGTGGGGTATAACCTACTAGGAAATTTCTTCTACACTCTCATCAACGCTACTGCATAAACCTCATCACCTAAAGAATTGAATAATACGAGTTAAACAAGTAAACATCGAAAATAGAATTTTCTTCTTCATTTTTACAAGATACAAAGATTCAACTTCCTATATCGTGTATTTTTTTTCTTTTCACAACCCACCCCCGCCTGCTCTAGTTTTCCCATACATAGCGTTGCATCTGTTATGAAATTCTGGTGTTTTCCGATATGTTCCTGGATGACAATATAAGCCCCACCTGCTTGCTCAATACAGAGTACGACAAGTATTTGAAAAGGACGTTCAATTGTTATTTGTTTAATTATTCTTATTGTAGAATGGATAATTATTGTACTGTCTTTAACTTCAAGTGTGCGTGGAATCGGAGCAAGTATGAGCGGGGGTGTGCTGGGCGAAATAGATAAATTAACAGAACATTAGTTCTAATGTTCACACAAATTTCTGCTAGTTTGTTATATAATAGAGTTATTCCCACTGAAAGGTTGTGAAATGTTGTCTCGCTATGATTTTGATCGTTGTTTTAAAACATTTTCGGACGCGTATTTTTTGGATTGGCTCATGCTTGTTGCTCCCCACATCGCAGAAAACTACACAACAACCACTTTTGACGACACACACATTCAACGATTACGCCTTGGTGAAGAACTTCTTAGTGATGCTAGTTTCTCAAAAACTCGTATTATTGACCGCTTGTACTTACTTCAAAATGCAAAGAACAAAACAGACAAAATTATGATTCATCTTGAGTTCGAATCGAGCATCTCGGGCACTGACTTTCAAAAATGGCGCGATTATTTTTGTCGTATTCAAGGAAATGTTACGCACCTTCCCATCTATCATATTCTTGTTTTCGTTCCTGGTATTTCTGGTGTACCGAGACTTTCGTGGGAAGAGTATACTGCCTCCCTTTTTTTGCCGAATGAAACGTATTTCTATTATCCTCTCTACATGGATGAGTATCAAGAGGAACACTTATCCACGGAGATGAGAAGTCTTTGGCGAGCGATTCACTTAGCATTATCGCAAAAAGTCCGACAAGAAAAAGATGATTCGGAGGTTTATATCTCTGCACTACGGTCGATACTAGCTGTATACCAAGACAAACCATTCATTCGAGAAGTTAAACCGTTAGTCTCTGCTCTAAGCTATTTGTTTAAACTGCCACTAACGTCACTTGATCAACTACTGCATGGATTTGTCGGAACGGACGGAGGCGAATCGATTACAATGTATCAGGCAATACGTGGTGAAGAACGAGAACAGATGTTGAAAGAAATGCGTGAAGAGTTGTATCCGATTATGCGTAAAGAGTTGTACCCGATTATTCGTGAAGAGTTGTATCCGATTATCCAGGCAGAAATGGATAAAAAGTATAAAGAAACAATCGATAATCTACTTTTACGTATTGAAAAACTTGAGCGGAAATAACACGGAAAAGACCGGGACTTCGTTCTCGGTCTTTTCCGTGTTATTTCCGTAGGT
>JBOFGC010000077.1:0-6567 GCA_051648945.1 Bacilli bacterium | reverse complement strand
CCCTTACTCACTTGCATTGGGCCCTTACTCTTGTTCATTGGGCCCTTACTCACTTGCATTGGGCCCTTACTTACTTGCATTGGGCCCTTATTCACGTACATTGGGCCCTTACGTACATGCATTGGGCCCTTACTCACTTGCATTGGGCCCTTACGTACTTGCATTGGGCCCTCACTCACATGCATTCGACCATTAAAACCATTCATTAACCTCTTCCAGCAATTCATTGGATCATTCCCTAATTACGTGGAAATACTAGCTCATTATCCGGTGAATAAAAAAAAAACCAGCACTCATATTGAATGCTGGTTTGCTAGTTTTAGAAATTGATATATTTACGAGGGTTAACAGCGTTTGATTTTGAACCGTTCCACTGTCCTTCGTGAATTTCAAAGTGTAAATGTGCGCCATAAGACTGACCAGTATTTCCCATGTAACCAAGGAATTGGCCACGGCTTACTGTTTGACCTTCACTTACTGAGCGACTTTCCATATGTGCATAGACTGTTGTATACGTACGACCGTCGATGTAATGGTTAATAAATACTGCGTTACCGTAACTGCTAGAGTAGTATGAACGAATAACTACGCCGTCAGCTGCTGAAACGATTGGCACATCAGAACCACGTTTACCGATGTCGATACCAAAGTGTGTTGTTCCCCAACGAGATCCAAACTCACTTGTTACAGGACCAACAGCAGGACGTTGGAATGCACCGTCTGAAGGTGGTGGATATTGACCACCGCCACTACTACCACCGCTGCTTCCGCCACCGTTATTGTTATTATTATTGTTTTGGCTGTCAGCAATTTGTTTTTTAATGATTTCTTCTTGGCGACGTAATAATTCTTGTTCTTCTTGTAAGTCCATAATTTGATTTTCTAAGGCTTTACGGTCTTTAACAAGTTTGTTTAGCGCTGTTTCTTTTGCAGCAGATTGTTTTTCGAGTTCTACTTCTAAACTCTCAATCTTTTTCTTTGCTGCACTTAAAACTTCAAGATTTGCCTCTACGCGCGCACTTTTGATTTCAAGATTTGATTTGTCTTCTTCTTGTTGACGAACAAGTTCTTCATCTGCTTCAGCGATACGGTTAACAGCTGTCATGCGACGAATTAAATCACCGAAACTATCTGCTCCGAAAATTACATCGATATATGAATTACCACCGTTTTTTTGAACGGCACGTGCACGTTCAGCGATAATCGCTTCACGTGCGGCAATGCGTTCTTCTGTTTTGGTGATTTCTACTTTGAGTTTTTCATTTTCGTCTTCTTTTGTTTTAATTTCTGATTTCTTAAGACGAAGTTCCTCTCTTGTGTTTGAGAGCTTGTTGTCGATTACTGACATTTCTTTTTTTACGTCAGATTCTTTTTCAACAATTTTTTCTTTTTTATCTTTAATTTGATTTTGTTCGTTTTTCACTTCTTCTTGTTTGTCTTGGATGTCGGAAAGCTTAGAAGCTTCTGCAGTTTGAAAACCTACACCAGAAAATAGAAGGGCTACTGATAAAGCAATGCTTATTGTTTTAGAAAACTTATGCATACGTTTCTCCTCTCGCCTATTTCGTTTTCACTAGATTTTTAAGAACTTACGAATTGAGAATACACTTCCCCACATACCGATAAGTGAACCGATAAGGAAGAGTAGGATACTCACTTGAATTACAAATGGATAAACTGGTAACGGACTGAAAAAGCTTGTGCCAAGGTCTGTTACTAGTAAGTTATAGAGTGATTCGTAGCCAAAGATTACGAATACGATAGGTAATATCGAACCTACCGAACCGATGATAAAACCTTCGATTAGGAATGGCCAGCGAATAAAGCTATTCGTTGCACCAACAAGGCGCATAATTTCGATTTCACGACGACGTGCAAAGATGGTTACTTTTATCGTGTTTGAAATTAGGAACATCGCTGTGAAAATCAACCCTACAATGAGAACGAAGCCGATGTTTCGTATTAAGCCTACTGTGCTTAATATGTTATCGATTTTCCCTTCGCCATACTCAACTGTGTTTACATATTCAAGTTTTTCAATTGTTTTTGCTGTTTTTTCAAGTTCATTTGGGTCTGATACACGGATTTCATAGACGTCGTATAGCGGATTGGCTACGCCTTGTAAATTACCGAACGTTCCACCCAAGTCTTCTTCAAGTATTTTTGCTTCATCGTCTTTTGATGAATACTTAATACTTTGTACTTCTGAAATTTTGTCGATTTCAGCTTTTAGAATTTGTTGTTGGTCTTTGTCTGCTGTTAATTCAACCATGACACGAATGACAAGGTCATTTTCCGCACGTGTTGCTATATGGTTTATATTCATCATGAGCATTAAAAATGCTGCTACGAGAATTAATGTTACTGTTACAGAGGAAACGGATGCGACTGTTGACCATGTGTTACGAATTACGCTGCGAAAACTTTCACGAAAATGACGTTGAACTGTACTAATCCTCATAGCCGTAGTCACCTCGCTGTTCATCACGCGCAATTTTTCCACTTTCAATAGCAATAACACGACGACGAACCGTATTTACGATTTCTTTGTTGTGTGTTGCCATGATAATTGTCGTTCCGCGATCGTTAATTTGTTTGAAAATCTCCATAATTCCCCACGTTGTTTCAGGGTCAAGGTTCCCTGTTGGCTCATCTGCAATTACGAGCTTTGGTGAGTTTACAATGGAACGTGCTATGGATACGCGTTGTTGCTCTCCACCTGATAGTTCGCCTGGCATAAAGCGTGCTTTATGTTTTAGTCCAACAAGTTCGAGTGTGTCCATAACTTTACGCTTAATGTTTTTTGGATTTTCTTCGATTACTTCGAGTGCAAATGCTACATTTTCATATACTGTTAATTTTTGTAATAGTTTATAGTCTTGGAAAACAACGCCGATATTACGACGAAGTAATGGAACTCTATAGTCTTTCATTTTGCCAAGGTCAATACCGTTGATCGTAATCTTTCCGCGTGTTGGCTTTTCTTCACGATACATCAATTTGATGAATGTAGATTTACCAGCGCCTGAAGGTCCTACAACGTAAACAAACTCACCTTGGTTAATTTTAATATTAATCCCATTCACTGCGATTACGCCATTGGGATAGGTTTTGTATACGTCCTGCATTTCTATCATGTATTAATCACCTTTTTTCTAAAAATACCTATACTTGCGTATGTTTTTAGTCAGTTTTTTCTAAATCGGTTACTGTATGTTAATCCCATTGTCAATTATACACATATCCTAGCGAATTAAAAAGAAAACTCCCGATTTGTAAACTACTTGTAATGTAAATAGCATCGTTTGTTAATATTGCTATAGCGATATAAGGTATGTTTCTATGAAAACTAGTTAGTTCCACGAGAACTATGTGCGGTGGTTGGTGTTACTACGCCAGACGACTTCGCTTTCCTGCGGGGCAGCCGCAAGCCTCCTCGTCGCGGTAAAGCTGCTCCTGCAGGGTCTTGCCTGGCTACCTGTCCCGCGGGAGTCTACGTCATCTGGCTCCGTAACACTTTGCTCGGAATTTGAGCCCGCGTAAAACTTTTTTCATCCATGGGTTGTGAAAAAGGCTACGCTCGCATTTTATGGTCTTTGCAATAAAAAAATAGCGAGCATCGCTCGCTATTTTTTTATTATTTTTGATTTGCAAGCGTTTTTGCTACGATTGCCGTTTCTTTTTCATTGAGTAGATGGTCTGGCATTCCGCCACGCCCGTTTGTAATGATATCCACAATTTCTTCCTCTGAATATGTCGCGCCTAATTTTTGGAGAGAAGGAATTCCGCCTGAGCCTTCTAAATTATTGCCGTGACAACTAATGCAGTTCTTCTTTACAATTTGTTCAATTTCACTTGGAATGACCCAGTCATTTCCTTTATCTTCTGATGCACTGTCTTTGCTACCACACGCTGATAGACCGACTGCTAAAATCCCTACGATTGCTAAGCTAAACACTTTTGAACGCTTCATTTCAACAACTCCCCTTTTTCTACTGCATAGTACTATTATAATTCAAAAGGTTAGAAAATTGAAAAATTTACACACAAAAAGAGAAACTTATTTTTATGTAAGTTTCTCTTTCGGTTTATGCTACAACTTTCGGCCGACCAAATCCACGCCCGTGAACTTCCGTCGAATCGACGACGACAACAAAGGCATCTGGGTCCGCTGATTGTACAGCGGATTTTAATTTATTAAATTCTGTTTGATCAACAACTACGAGAAGCATCGCTTTTTCAGATTGTGTATAACCACCTTCTGCTTGAAGCTTTGTTACGCCGCGGTCTACTTCATCAAAAATTATAGAACGAACTTTTTCTTCTTCGTTCGTAATAATAAGCGCCATTTTTGAGTATTGGAAACCAATTTGAACGACATTGATTGTTTTACTCGTTACGAATAATGCAATCAAGGCGTACATCGCGCTTTCTAAATCAAACACGATGGCTGCTGTTGTTACGATGAGTCCGTCAATCATTGCAATGGCTGTACCTAACGGAAAACCAAAGTAGCGATGAATAATTTGGGCAATGACGTCAACGCCACCCGTGCTACCGTGAGAACGAAACACAACGCCAAGTCCGACACCAATTCCTAGTCCGCCAAATAAAGCTGCGAGCAATGGGTCTTGTGTAGCTGGATCTAATCCATTCGTTAAAAATACGACGAATGGTCCGATGAGCGTTCCGAATAAAGTTTTGAGTCCAAATTGTTTTCCTAAGAAAAAGAATCCAAGAGCAAATAACGGGATGTTAAATGCCCACTGTACGTACGCTGGCTCAAGACCGAGCGTCGATTGTAAAATTGTACTTATACCACTCACACCGCCTGATGCGATTTGGTTTGGTAATAAAAATAAGTTGAATGAAGCGCCGACTAACACACTTCCCACAAGTACGCCGAAATACTCGAGTACCGTGCGAAGTGCCGGGTGCTTTTCAAAAATGCCTTGTTGTGCCATTATTTTCCCTCTCACTACTTCTCTATGATGTGCGCTTACTTTTATAACATTTTGCGTAAATAGCCGTCGATGAACATATCAATGTCCCCGTCCATTACCGCACCTGTATTTCCTGATTCAACGCTCGTTCGGTGGTCTTTCACCATTGAATATGGGTGGAATACGTACGAACGAATTTGGCTTCCCCAGCCAATTTCTTTTTGTTCGCCACGAATTTCGTCCATTTGCGCTTGTTGTTCTTCTAGTTTTCTTTGATATAATTTCGCTTTTAACATATTCATTGCGCGGTCACGGTTTTTAATTTGCGAGCGTTCTGTTTGGCAAGTTACAACAACGCCTGTTGGCATGTGCGTAATACGAACAGCTGAATCGGTCGTATTAATATGCTGTCCACCCGCGCCACTCGCACGATACGTATCGACTTTTAAATCTTCCGTACGAATGTCGATTTGAACTTCATCATTAAATTCCGGCATAACTTCGCACGATACGAAACTCGTATGACGACGGCCTGAGCTATCAAAAGGACTAATACGAACTAAACGATGCACACCTTTTTCTGCTTTTAAATAACCGTACGCGTTATGTCCGCGAATGCCGAGCGTTACGCTTTTAATTCCCGCTTCGTCTCCAGGTAAGTAGTCAATTGTCTCAACTTTGAAGCCTTTTTTCTCCGCCCAACGTGTATACATACGCAGTAGCATTGAGCCCCAGTCCTGACTCTCTGTACCACCCGCGCCTGGATGTAGTTCAAGAATTGCGTTGTTACTGTCGTATGGTCCACTTAATAACAATTGGAGTTCGAATTTATTAAAAGCTTCTGTCGTTGCTTTCACTTCTGAAACGAGTTCTTCAAACAACTCTTCATCCATTTCTTCTTTTAATAATTCATACGTCATTTCCAGGTTTTCATACGTTTCTGCAAGAGCTGAAAATTCGTCCACTTGTTCTTTTAAACCATTTGTTTCATTGATAACAGTTTGCGCTTTTTTTTGATCGTCCCAAAATGTTGGGTCGCCCATTAAGTCTTCGAGTGTACGAATGCGTTCTTCCTTCGTATCTAAGTCAAAGAGACCCCCTAAAGTCATTAAGTCTTGTATTCATTTTTTCTAATTCGCTTTTAATTTCGTGCATTTCCATTTTGCTTCACCTCTAATTTTTGCTTTGCGTATGAAAAAGCTTCCACACCTAATTTCAGCATGTAGAAGCTTTCTCACTTTATTTACTATTGTAGACGGCCGTGGCACATTTTGTATTTCTTTCCACTGCCACAAGGACAGGGACTGTTGCGCCCAGCACGTTCTTCTTTCACTTGTGGTTTAGCTTTCATAAGCTTTGACGAATCTTCATTCGTAATAACTTGATCCACTTTATTCACTTCTTCACGAACAATTTCTTGTTCTTCTTGGCGCTCAAATTGTGCTTTCATAATATAAAGCGTTACTTCTTCTTCAATTGATGCGACCATTGCTTCAAACATTGCAAATCCTTCAAATTGGTATTCACGTAGCGGGTCAATTTGACCGTATGCACGTAAATGAATACCTTCACGTAAATGGTCCATCGCATCAATATGTTCTGTCCATTTACTGTCTACGTTACG
>JBOFGC010000076.1:0-4737 GCA_051648945.1 Bacilli bacterium | reverse complement strand
CACTCCAACAGGCCCTTGAGCACCAACAGCGCCAGTTTCCCCGGTTGCACCAACAGCCCCAGTTTCCCCAGTCACTCCAACAGGTCCTTGAGCACCAACAGCGCCAGTTACCCCGGTTGCACCAACAGCCCCAGTTTCCCCAGTCACTCCAACAGGTCCTTGAGCGCCAACAACGCCAGTTACCCCAGTTGCACCAACAGGTCCTTGAGCGCCAACAGCCCCAGTTTCCCCAGTCACTCCAACAGGCCCTTGAGCACCAACAGCGCCAGTTACCCCAGTCGGTCCAGCAGGTCCTTGTACTCCAATATTCCCTTGTACCCCGATAAATCCTTGTATACCCGCAGGACCAGTAGGTCCTGTTACACCAACAGGACCTTGCAAACCAGAATACCCAGTAGCCCCTGTAATACCAGTAGCCCCTGTATTACCAGTAGTCCCAGTATTACCAGTAGCCCCTGTATTACCAGTAGTCCCAGTATTACCAGTAGCCCCTGAATTACCAGTAGTCCCAGTAATACCAGTAACCCCAGTAATACCAGTAACCCCAGTAATACCAGTAGTCCCTGTAATACCAGTAGCCCCAGTAATCCCAGTAACCCCAGTCACTCCAGTAATACCAGTAACCCCGGTATTGCCAGTAGCGCCAGTATTCCCGCGACATTTTTTTGGACAGTGACAATAGCAATGGTGACAGTAATCGCAGTAGTTACAACCATTTGTATGAGAACAGTGTCGATCGTCGTTGTAAAATGAAAATTCTTTATGATACTTCATTTATGCGCCTCCGGATTTTTTTTTCCTACAAGGCAATATATGCATAACATGAAATTATGTTAGTTAATTCGTACAAGGTCTATGTATAAGTTGTTCTTTTTTTAGAACAGATGAAAGAACGAGTAATTCAGTAACATAAAGCGAATTCCATTGAATATGAATCTAGGAAGAGACAACTTCTTGTGCATTTGAAAGTATAGGTTTACTTTTTACAAAAAATGCGCAAATGAGTGCGATAAAAGACAGAACGGAAACGAGCTCAATAGCAAATGAATAATTATAGAGTCCAGATATTCCGACGATTACTAAAGTCATTGCTTGTGCACCACTCATAAGTATGAGACTAATGATCGACAAAAGTGTCGCTAGCCGTGACGCATCAAGAATTTTCATGAATAATCCAAAAATTTTAGGAGCAAGCGTTCCGGTTAGGCAACATGTTCCGAAAATGGAAACAAAAAATGCGGAAATTACCCCAAATTGTAGCGTGATTATTGACAAAAAAGCACAAAAGTAGGTAATTTTTAACAATGTATACAAAGGAATCTTTTTTGTAAATGTTACACCAAAGAGAGAACCGATAATTGCACCTGTGGATGTACTTATCGAAAGAAGGGCGATAGTAAATCCGAGATTGTTTATGACTAAATTCTGTTCATTTGCAATTTTTGTGTTAAATAATGGAAGTATTGTGGACAAAATACCATTTAAAAACATGATAAATAGAAGCAAATGAAATACTTCTTTAATGTGATAAATTTCTAAAAAAGCCGCTTTTACATTGCTGATAACTTTTGGTGGGTTACTTTCTAATTCACGAGGTGGAATTTTCTTTTCTAACGTTGTTTTAATCCCTATAATTAAGAAGGCACAAAGTAAAAAAGTGAAAGCATTGATGCTTGCAAACCATTGAAAACCGAGCGCAGCGAGTAGAATACCACCAACTGCTGCAGAAATAATCGTAAGTAGATGATTGAGTCCGCGAGTTGTACCAATTGCTTCTGCATAGAATTCATCATCAATTGTATGTTTGAGTAAAGGTGCTTGTAGTCCTTCGTTATATTGACCGAATATATCAGAAAGTAGGTTTAACAAGCAAATCGCAACAATTATAAGTAAGGATGGTTCGAATCCGATTAAGAAAGCGACACCAAGATAAATGAAAAAACGAAGTAAATCACTGATTATAATTCCATTAATAATGGATGCAGAGCGATCGGCATAGGTGCTTACAAAAGGTGAAAGAAAAATTGGTAACGATTCCGAGAGAGTAACAATCATAATCGCAAGGCTTGGATTTGTGTACGAACTTGCAAATGATATAAGAGCAATGTAATAAACAGCATCACCGAATTTTGAAATGATGTTGAGTAAAAGTAGCTGTCTAAATAATGGATTTGATACAATAAGTTTCATAAGAACTTCCTCCTTAGTACTATCTATTTTATCGTATCGGATGGAACAATAGAATACAGGTAAACTTGGGGTAATTTCGTATGTTTAATGGGAAAGGGAGAAAAAATGTGACAGAGGAAAAGGATGTATTAAGTAGTAAAATAGTAAGTCTTTTACAACAGGAAATGATCAATACAGAGAAACAACATTTTCGCAAAGGTGAGTTTTTATTCGCAGAAGGAGATTGTAATCACGATGTCTATGTGTTAATGCAAGGGGTAGTTAGTTTAGAAAAAACGCATGTAAAAGGACTTAACAAAGTGATAACCCTCATGAATGCACCGCGAACGATTGTAATTGGAATCGGACAAAAAATGGCAAGTGTGTCTGTTCGGGCGCGAACAAACGTCGTTGTAAAAAAAGTACCAATGCCTTTGTTTCGGAAATGGATAAAAAATGATGGAGAATTCGCTTTACTTGTCGTTGAGAGGCAATCGTTTTTTGCAAACGTATTATTACGACAATTGAAAAATGGGGTAAACATCAAAACAGAAAGTAAGGTATATTCAAAACTTTGGCGTCTAGGTTATGAATATGGATGCGCGATTGATGAGAAATTTACGTTGATTTCGCTGCCAATCAGCGTCACTTTTTTGAGTGAGATGGTCGGATGTAATAGAGAAACATCGTCACGCATACTCAATGATCTAATACGTAGAAACCTTTTAAGAAAGAATAAAGAAGGTTGGGCAATTGATATGATAGAGATTAAAAAAAGAATGAAAGAAGAGTGAAAACTGTGACAATCATCACGGTTTTTTTTTATTCTGCTCGTTATACTTTAAGTAACCAATATGTGTGAAGGTATTCACAAAAGAGGAGTGGGCCAATATGATCTATATGGAAAATCACGATGTATGTGTAAAAGCAGGGCAAGCAAAAGTAAAGTACTATAATAACTCGTTATTTCGGTATTTTATCGCATCAATTTTAGCAGGCGCATTTGTAGGATTTGGAATTGCACTCATTATGAGTATAGGTGGCCGTTTTAACATGGTCGACGGTCTTGGTCCACTCGGGCCTGTATTTATGGGCGTAAGTTTCGGAATTGCATTAAGCCTTGTCGTTATGGCAGGTGCCGAATTGTTCACAGGAAACAACATGCTCTTAGTGACGAGCGGACTTGCGGGAAAAACAACATGGAGTGACCTCGGAAAAATTTGGGTTGTAAGTTATATCGGAAACTTTATTGGCTCAATCATTATTGCAGTGCTACTTTGGCAAAGTGGATTATTAGCGGGACCTGCAGGTGTGATGAGTGTAGCAATCACGGAAGTAAAAACAAGTGCATCATTTTTTGAGTTACTTTGCCGTGGCATACTCGCAAACACACTCGTGTGCTTAGCTGTATTAATGGCGTTACGAATGAAAAGTGAAAGCGGAAAATTAATTATGATTTGGTGGTGTCTTTTCGGATTCATCGCACCACTCTATGAACATAGTATTGCGAACATGACCGTCTTAACGATGGGGTATTTAACACCAGATTCACCTTATGACCTTAGTATTTTTATTACAAATTTAATTCCATCAACACTTGGAAATATCATAGGTGGCGCAGGATTGGGCGCAATCGTATACTACCTAGGCAACAAACCATTCGGGGTAGAAAACGAACAAAAGTAAATCGCAAAAAGAAAGGAAGATTACAATGAAAAAACATTTCGTAATGATTGGAAATGGCATGGCGGGCGTCCGAGCAGTTGAAGAAATGCTCAAAATTGCACCTGACACATTTAAAATAACAATTTTCGGAAAAGAACCACATACAAACTATAATCGTATCAAACTATCAAATGTTCTTCAGGGCGAAGCAACGTATGAAGAAATCGTTACGCATACAGAAGCGTGGTACAACGAGCACAACATTACACTTTATACTGGCGAAGAAGTATGTAGTATTGATACGAAAAATAAAACAGTTACATCAGAAAAAAGAACAGTACATTATGATGAATTGTTAATCGCGACCGGCTCGCTTGCTTTTGAACTTCCGATTCCCGGGAAAGATTTAGAGGGAATAACAGCATTTCGTGATATTAAGGATACTGATTTTTTACTTGAAAGCGCAAATAGTAAACAAAAAGCAGTCGTTATTGGAGCAGGTGTACTTGGTTTAGAAGCAGCAAAAGGTTTAATGAATTTAGGGATGGATGTTACGGTAGTCCACCTTTTAGATAGCATAATGGAACGCCAACTAGATACAGTTGCTGCGAAGATGTTGCAACGCGATTTAGAGGCGCAAGGAATGAAGTTTTTATTAAATAAAAAATCAGTGGCATACAGTGGCGAAACGCACGTTACAGGCATTCAATTTGCAGACGGCGATAAAATTGATGCAGATGTTGTGTTGCTGAGTGCAGGTATTATTCCCAATAGAAAACTTGCAGAAGCAGCACAAATTGCCGTAAATCGCGGCGTACTTGTTGATGATTTTATGCGAACAAGTGAACCGAATGTGTATGCAGTTGGTGAGTGCGTGGAACATGATGGTATTGCGTATGGTCT